>NZ_CDWRCK010000026.1:0-25164 GCF_977927595.1 Frankia sp. CcWB3 | reverse complement strand
GAAGAGCCGGTATGTCGACCAGATCGGCTTTTCTCCGTCGTTTATGCCAACGTCCATGGTTTTGGAGGTCTCGGTGGTAACCGTCGGTGTCGTGCTGTTGCTGGTGGCTGGAGTTCTCACCGCGGATCTCGTGTTGGAGAACAGCGGCCACACCGATGTCCTGATCATGGGGCAGATGCTCTCGTTCGACATCTGGGGCCTGTTCGTCCTCGGCCTGGTAACGGGAGTGCTGGTAGCGGCCGGCGTGCAGCTCTTCCTGCAGGGCCTCGCGCGGGATCGCCGCCGCCACCGGATGGAACGCCAGCGCGTCCGGGAGATGGAGGCGCTGGTGCGTTCCGCGCTAGCCGCGCCCGCCACCAGCGCCCCCCGGTCCGTCGAAGCCGACACCGGCGGGGCACGAACCCGGACGGCCCCGCCCCAGGCGCGTCCGGCCTCCGCGACCGCTCCGATGCCCGCGACTGCTCCCACTGCAGCGTCCTCGGGCCAGATCATCACCCATCCCCACCGGGGCGACCGGATCGTCGCCCGCGTCGCTGATCTGCGGCGCCGTGACAGTGGCGGTGATGCGGCGAGTGGCGCCGCCCAACCTCGCGAGGGCGTCCGTTCCGGAACCGGGTCGTCCACGCCGACTGGGAAGTAGACACCCTCCGCTCCTCCCCACGGCCCGGCACGGGCACGGGCGGACAGCTCCGGGAGCGGGCCGAGTACCGCCGGTAGGCGCGCGAGGACCGTCACTTCGACGGCGTTGCCGTCGACCCGGCAGGCCGCCAGCCGCGCCCCGTTGGCTGCGCTGACCTCGTCGGCCCGCGCGCACATCGTCCGCTGGTTGGTGGGCGGCATCGCTGCGGCCGCGAGGGCGGCGAGATCCGCCGCTCCAGCGGCCCGCTGCCGGACCGTGCTGATCACCGTCACGGTGAACGCGACGCTCACCAGCGAGAGCAGCGCGAACAGGACGGCCAGCAGCCATACCGTCGCGGACCCTGCATCGGGGGCCGCGGCGGACGGCGCTACCCCCGGCGTGACGGTCGGCAGCGTCCTCAGCCGGCGCGTCCCGCTCACGACGCCATCCGGGCCGGGCATCCGGTGGGGGCATCGGACGGAAGATCGGCCGTCGCTTCGACGGGGGTGACGGCCCGCGCCGCCACCTCGATGCCGGGAACCAGCCGGCTGACGCCGATGCCACCGACGTGCACCGACACCTGTACCTCGAGCCGACCCGCGCCACGGTGCAGCGTCACGGTGGAGCCGACGGGTGCCGCCTGGATCACCACGGTATGCACGGCCGAATCCGGCTCTCCCCTGGCAGCCAAGCGGGCGCCGATGCGTGCCGCGTCGGCGCATCGGGCCTGGGCTGCGACGGCACCGAGCATCCAGGCGGCCAGGAAGAAGACGACGAACAGTGAGGGCAGGCCGATCGCGAGCTCGGCGGTGGCCTGGCCGCGGTCCGGCCCGCGGACGGATCTCCCACGTCGACGGGTCACCGGCCGCGGCGGCCGCTGGGAGGAGCGCACAGGCATCACGGCCGCGCTCAGAACGCCACGGTCAGCGCGCGCTGCACCACCGAGGAGACCAGCGACCGAGTCGCGGAGCTTGACACCACCGCGTAGAGGACGCCGGCGAACGCCACGGCCGCAAGCGTGCCGACCGCGTACTCGGCGGTGGACATGCCGTGGTCGCGGGCCTGGACGGCCGGGCGCCACACGCTGAGGAGCCGCCGGGACACCGGCCATCGTGACAGGCGTCGGCACGAGGAGCGGGCTGCCAGGAACATGAGAACTACCTCCGGGACAGGGGAGGATCGGGATCGAGCGATGGGTCAGGCCTGGATGCTCGGCGCCGCGGTGGCAGCTGGATGATCGGGACTTCAGGCCGGCAACAGCGCGGGGACGGATCCGAGGACCATGGGGACCACTCCGAGCAGGAGAAAAGCGGGAAGGAAGCACAGGCCCAGGGGCGCGACCGCCAGGACACCTGCCCGACGAGCCGCGGCGATGCTCTCCGCGTGGGCTTCGTCCCTGGCACGATCGGCCAGTCGGGTGAGAGTGGCGGCGAGCTTCGCCCCGGACGTCTCCGCGCGATCGAGCGCCATGATCGCTGCCCGCACCATCCTGGCCCGCCGGGATGGCGGGGTCACGCGTCCGCGGCGAGCCCATCCGGGCAACCGGTCGGTGAGCTGGGGAGCATGACTCGCGGCCACCAGTCGCTCGCAGGCGGCGCCCACCGTGGCGCCCGCCGCGAGTGCATCGCCTACGGAGCACAGTTCCGCGCCCAACACACCACCGGTGGCGGCGCCGACGGCCCGCACCGCCGACACGATGGTCCCCCCGCTGCGCAGACACGCCGCGATCAGGTCCAGCGCCAGGGGAAAGTCGGCGAGGAACCGGTCGTGCCCCGCGGCGGAGGTCGGGGGCGCGACGCCCGTTGCATCCACGGCTACCGGCCCTCCCCGTCGCTCCACGCCGTCCGCCAAGCGGCGAAGCCAGCGGACTCCGACCAGGTCGGCGAGCAGGCATCCGATCCCCGCCGGCGTGCCCAGCAACACCGCGATCGGCGCTGCTCCCGCGAGCGACCCCAGGACGATTCCGGCCAGCGGGAGCGAGGCCACCAGCCGTCCGGATGACCGGGGCCCGGCCAGTGCCGAGGTCAGCTCGCCCGCCCGCACCGCGTCGGCGCGGGCGACCGCCGCGAGCATCGTCGCGACGGGAGCCAGCCTTGCGCCGACGGCCGCGTAGACCTGGTAGGCGACTCCGAGCTGTCGCAGTGATGACGCCTCACTGCGGCACAACAATGGACCGGGCTCCTCCGTCCGGTCGAGCGCGGCACCGAGCTGGTCCAGGGGCACCCAGGCCGATCGTCCCGTCGGTGCCGCAACGAGTTCGTCGATGCCGCCCGCCGCCCGGCGCAGGGCCTCGAGCTGGGGTGCGCCGGCGTCGAGCTCGGCCGCGAACGCGGCGAGGAGGTCTTCGGCGGACTGGCGGACCGCCACCTGCCTACGCCGCTCCCGTGACCGCCGTCGCGCCCGGGCGAGACAGCAGAGCAGCACGGCCACGACGCCCGCCGCCACCGGTCCGGCGGCCAGCGTGAGCAGGACGGCACCGAGGACCAGGCCGATTCCCGAACCGATCACGGTTCCGGTCCTCGGCCGGGTGACTGCGACGGTTGCCGGGACGGTCCCCACGCGCTCGAGTACGGTCATGCTCGCCTCCGCACCTGCGACCCGGCGTCGACCAGGGTTGGAAGCGAGACACCGCGCACGTCCAGCAGGTCGCGCAGGATCGGCAGGCCCTCCGCCGGCGTCGGGTCGCAGGCGCGCATGGCTAGCCTGTTCCGGGAAGGTGAGGCAGGAACGACCAGGGCCGGCACGACCTGAACCAGTCCGCTGCCCGCCTGGCGGAACACCCCGATCGCGCAGACCCGGCGGCGGCCGTCGGCCTCCCGGCGAAGATGAACGGCGGTGTGGAGCGCTGCCGCGATCTGGCTGTGGACCGCTGGGCGGGACAGCCCGGCGAGGGCGGCGAGAGCCTCCAGACGGGTGGGCAGCGCACTGGTGTCGTTGGCGTGCACGGTGCTCAACCCGCCCTCGTGACCGGTGTTGAGGGCGACGAGGAGATCGAGCACCTCGGGGCCGCGGACCTCGCCGAGCACCAGCCGGTCCGGGCGCATGCGCAGCGCCTGGCGGACCAGATCGCGCTGGGTCACCTCGCCAGCGCCCTCGATGTTCGGCGAGCGGGCCTCGAGCCGCACCATCCCCGGACGGTCCATGACGAGCTCGGCGGTGTCCTCCACTAGCACGATCCGTTCGTCGGGGCGCACCGCTCCCAGTAGCGCGGCAAGCAGCGTGCTCTTGCCCGAGCCGGTTCCCCCGGTCACCACGATCGCAAGTCGGGCGCTCAGGACTGCGTGCAGCACGGCCGCCACGGCCGGGCTCATTGTTCCGGCGAGCACGAGTTCGTCGAAGGTGAAGGGGCGACGCCGGGTCCGTCGCAGCGACAGGCACGTACCCTGCACCGCAATCGGTGCCAGAACCGCGTGCAACCGGGTTCCGTCGCGCAGTTGCACGTCGGCGAAGGGCATCGCGGCGTCCAGACGCCGCCCGGCCGTCGCGGCGAGACGAACGGCCAGGCGCCGCACCGCTTCCTCGTCCGCGAAAGCGACCGAGGTACGGATGAGCCGGCCCCGGCGTTCCACCCAGACCTCGCCGGGCCCGTTGACCAGGACATCGGTGACGTGTGGATCAGCGAGGAGGGGATCCAGCGGGCCCGCTCCGAGCGGCTTCGCGGGTACGGTCGTCGGTTCCGGTGGTTCCGGTGGTTCGAGCGGTTCCGGCGGGATTGCGAACGGCGGTGAAGATCGTGTGGAGACCGCGGGCCTCGCGGCCGCTCGGGCAGCCGGTGCGGCCGCGTGACCTGTGGCGGGGAATGGGGACCTGCGTCGCTCGCCGAGCCCGGTCATGACCAGGCCTCCGGATCGGGCCACACCCGTGGCCCGAGAACGCCGAGGCGGGTCAGCAGTTCCTCGCTGAGGCGATCGATGGTGTTCCCGCTGGCTGAGCCGCCGTAGCGGTCGCGAGTGGGAACCGGACGGTGCCGTCGGCTGCTGATCACCCCGGCCAGTGGCACGCCGAGCATCGTGGCGATCGCCTCCGGGGTGAGGCGGTCGGATGGGTGCAGCCGGACGACGGCGCGCACATCGGCAGCCTGGCGGATGGCAGCCGAGCAGACACGTTCGGCCGCCACGATCGACGGCAGGTCCGCGGGCGTGACGATCAGCACCGTCTGGCAGGTCCGCAGGGCCACGGTGGTGCCCGCGTCGGTTGCGGTGGCCGCCGGATTCCCTCGGCCGGGGAGATCTAGGATCACCAGGTCGGACGTGCAACGAGCGGTCGCGAGCAGGGTGGCCATCGTCGCCGGGGGAACGGCTGGGCTGACAGCGGGATCCCAGGACACCACGGAGAGGTCACCCCGGCGGGGCAGCAGGCCGGACCAGGCGATCGGCCCGACCGGGCCGTTCCCGTCCATCTGGTCGTGCTGGTCGTGGCGCGCGGGAAACAGCGACGCCAGGCTGGAGGTCTCCCCGCCAGGGAAGGCACCGGACATGGACGGCACGAGGCGGGCGAAGGCGGGGGCGAGCCCACCACCGTGCGGATCCGCGTCGATCAGCATCGTGCGCAGGTCGTGCCTCAGCCCGGCCAGGGCTAGCGAGACGGCCAAGGTGGAGGCTCCCGTCCCGCCGCGGCAGCCGATGATGCCCAGCGTCACCGAATGATGCCGATCGAGCCCGTCGAGATCGCTGAGGAGGTCGACGAGCCAGGGCTCGGCTTCGGGAAGGAAGACCACGTGATCGGCGCCAATGCGCACGGAGGCGTCCCACACCCGGCCGTCGTCGACGTGTCCTCCGACCAGGACGACATGCCGTCGATCGGGCAGCGCGGCCGCGATGCACGGCTCGACCTCGTCCATTCCGACGATGATCATGGGGGCCGACGTCCAGTTGCGGCGCACCGCGCTCATCTCGGTGGCGACCGTCATCGATACACCGGCGGCCGCCGCAAGCCGCAACAGATCGTCAAGCAGGTCCGGAATGGCGGTGACGATGAGCGGGCGTACGACCGGACCGTGGTTCTCCGCGGCGGTCAGCAGGGGCGGCGCAGGGGACATGGCGGCCTCGTTCCCATCGGGGTCGGGGAAGACGTGGTCTCACCATGCGCCGCGACAGGCCCTGTGGATGACCGCCCTCCACAGGGCCTGAAGATGTTCTGATGGAGGTTTCGACCGGCCGAGACCCTGCCGAGACCGCAGGCCGGGAACGTGTGGCTGCCGCCTACGTGGCAGGAGGGGCGGCGGCCCACGCAGGGGTCCGTACCGAGTGGTTCATACGGGCAGGTTCGTTGTGGTCCATCCGTGCAGCGGATCCGTCAGGTGCGTCAATCGCGCCGTAAGTGTGGATCAGGTCCGGGCGAGCGCCTCGCAGACGGCGAGGGACTCCCGTGCGGCGAGTTCCAGGGCCTTCGCGCAGTGCCGTACCCAGATGGCCACGCCGTCGGCGCCGCCACCGACATAGGCTGCGGCGGCCTCGCGGTACCCGGCGATGACGTCCCCGGCGATGACGTCCCCGGTGCGGTCCACCCGCAGGATGCTCGCCGGGTTCTGTCCCAGCTTGAGATGCCCCACGTCGGTCGCCGTGAGCGCCTTGGGATCGAGGCCCCGGCCGATCAGGACCAGGCGGGCGGCGGCCCGGGCGATGACCCCGTCGAGGGCGCCGAACGGTCGCAGGGCCAGCAGTTCCCCGTGCACCACGGCGGCCACCACGATCGCCGGCGCGCTCGTGGGCGCGACGAGGAGTCCGGTCAGGCCATCCAGCCGGACCGAGGTCTCCACCGAGTGGGGAGGCGGGCCCAACCGCAACGGGTCGAGGATCTCCCGGGTGCCGGCATCGGCCCGCGGACGACCGAGCTCGTCGTCCGGGACGAAACCCCGGCCCAGCAACACGTGCATGCGGGCCAGGGCCTGTCGCGGTGCCTGCTCCCAGGCCGGAACCAGGATGCCCAGCTCGGCGTAGAGCCGAACCGTGCCGAGGACGACAGGGAACGGATGGCCGGATCCGGCCATGGCGGCGTCGTTCCGCGTACCGCGGTCGGTGACCGCTCCGGCCTCCGACGCGTCCGTCTTCTCCAGACCGGGGAGCACACCTTCGGGCCCGGATCGGGCCAGGTGCGCCCGCAGTTCGTCCAGGCTGATCTCGTATCCCTCGAGGGCGGCGCAGGCGCGGGCGGCCCGCAACGATGCCTCCGCGGTCACCTCGGCGCTCTGGCGGCGCAGAACGCGGTGGCGCAGGAGCGTGTCCACCGCGGATCGGGCGCTGTCCGCCGCTTCGCGCACTCCGGGCAGAGCGGCAACACGGGCGAGTGGATCGGCGGCGAGGACTGTTCCAGACGGGCGGAGACTCACAGCTCGCACGCTACCCGTTCGTGCCATGCGGGCTGGGCCACGCGGGGTCGGACCGCCCGGGCCGTGCGGGCCAAGCGGGAAGACGGTGAGACCCGTAGGAGGAGTCACAGGTCTGAGCCGCGTCGTTGGGCCTCCGGGCGGCTCCGCGCGGGGGAGACTGCGTAGAGGGACCGGGGCGGCGGACCGCGTCACGACGGGGGACGGTCGGCCGGGAGGGTGTTGACGGTATGGGCCGGAGGGGCCCAGGGCGGATGGCCTCCGGTGGGGCTTCCCGGTCCACCGCCGGTTCGGACCCTGTCGGATCAGGGCGCAGGTCGGATCAGGGTGGTAGCGCGAACTGTCCCGCCGTCCAGCACGGGCGGGTCGCCGCCAGAGGGAGGACCAGAAGTGTCGATCGCAGCCGGGAAGGCTCGGGACGGCCGTGAGCCGACGCTGGGTGAGCTGGTGGCCCTGGCCACTCGCGATGTCTCGTTGCTGATTCGTCAGGAGATCAACCTGGCCAAGGCCGAGCTCGCCCAGCAGGCGGTGTCAGCTGTGCTCGGAATCGGTTTTCTGGCGGTGGCGGCCGGCCTCGGGTTCTGCGCTCTGATCGCCGCCACGATCTTTCTGGGGGAGCTGTTCACCTGGGCCGGCATCGAGCGTTTCTGGTCCTATCTGCTGACGGCCGGTCTCTACCTCGTCGTTGCGGGGCTGCTGGCCCTGTTCGCGATGGCGCGGTTCCGCAAGCTCTCCCCGCCCGAGCGGACCATCCAGACCGTGCGCGACGACATCACCTGGCTACGTAATCCCACGACCGCCCCAGTCGGGTCGGCGGGCCCGGTCGGACCGGGAGACGCGGTCGGGTCGGCGGATGCGGCCGCCCACCCGGGCCAGCGCGGGCACTGACACCCTCGCGCTGGGTGCGCGGTGTCCGCCGGTACCCAAGCCTGCCGGCGGTCGGCAGAGGGTCTGGCGACGGAGCCGGCGGCGGACGTTCGAGGGCCGACTGCGGACCCCACGACCGGCCCGTCACGAGCACCGCCGGTCCGGGGCCGATGGCTGGTCTGCCATCCTGGCAGGCGATGGAGGACACCGTTCTCGAGCCCGCCACCGTCCTGGTCGACGGGCCGTGGCGGCACCGTGACGTGTCTGCCAACGGTACCCGGCTGCACGTGGCGGAGTTGGGGAGTGGCCCGCTCGTCCTGCTGCTGCACGGCTTCCCGCAGTTCTGGTGGGCCTGGCGTCACCAACTCACCGCGCTGGCGGCGGCGGGCTACCGCGTCGTCGCGCCGGACCTGCGCGGCTATGGAGCGAGTGACAAGCCGCCTCGGGGCTATGACGCCTTCACTCTCTCCGATGACGTGGCCGGTCTGGTCAGGGCATTGGGGGAACCGGACGCCGCGGTCGTGGGCCACGACTGGGGTGGGCTGCTTGGCTGGACCACCGCGGTTCGTCACCCGATGGTGGTGCGTCGGCTCGCGATCCTGGCCATGCCTCATCCGCTGCGGCTGCGGCACCAGATCGCGGCGGATCCCCGTGGTCAGGGTGCCGCCAGCCGGTACATGCTCGGTTTTCAGCTGCCATGGCGGCCCGAACGGGTCCTGGTGGCCGAGGACGCCGCCCACGTCGCAACGCTGCTACGCGGCTGGGGAGGACCGGGGTATCCGGATGCCGAGGCCGAGCGGCGATATCGATCGGCAATGCGCATTCCCGGGGTGGCGCACAGCTCCCTGGAGTACCACCGGTGGATCTTCCGGTCGTTGTTCCGGCCCGATGGGGCGCGTTTCGGTAGTGTCCTCCGTCGGTCGCTGCGGATGGAGACCCTGCAGATACACGGGGAAATGGACCGTTGTTTCCTGCCGTCCACCGCCCAGGGCGCCGGGCGCTACGTCAGCGGTCCCTACACCTGGCGCCTGCTCGGTGAGATCGGGCACTTCCCGCATGAGGAGGCCCCCGACCTCGTCAACGCCGAACTGGTCGGCTGGCTTCGTCCCTGAGCGTCGCCCGGCCGTCGGTGCGGGAGTACCGGCGGTCAGTTGCACCCCTGCGTGCTCACCTCCGCCGTGGCGATCACCCCGGCGGCGGCAGGCCTGGCCACTTCGGCGGCGCTCAGGACGTAACCGGTATCGCTGTCGTTGACGGCCGCGGCGAACACGACACCCAGGACGTCCCCGCTTTCGGACAACAGGGGTCCACCGGAGTTTCCCGGCAGCACCCGTCCGCGGACCGCGTAGATGTCGCGCAGGACGAGGCCGTGCGAGTAGATGTCCGGGGCCTGGGCGGTCTGATGGTTGCGGACGCGCGCCGCCACAGTGGTGTAGGGCCCGTCCTGGGGATAGCCGGCAATCACTGCGGCATCTTCGGCCGCGGCCGGTGGGTTTATCCGGAACCGCAGCGGCGGCCGTTGCAGGTCCGGCACGCGGAGCACGGCGACGTCCCGGTCGGGGTCGAACAGGACGACCTCGGCCGGCAGGGTGCGCGAGGCCAGCACGATCATCGGACGGTGCACCCCGGCTACGACGTGCGCGTTGGTCATGACGCGTTGCGGGGCGATGACGAACCCGGATCCCTCGACCCGTTTGTCGCAGGACCTGGCGACGCCACGGATCTTCACGATGCTCGCCGCCGCGTTGCGGACCCCGGCAGTCTGGGTGGAAGCGGGATCGGGCGGATCGGCGGCGACGATGCGCCCGCCGCCGAGCCCGGCGAAGACCTCGGGGAAGCCGTTGTTGTCAGCCAGTTGGCGCAGGTCGGCGAATGCACTGCGGACCTCGTTGGGCATCCCGGCGTCCACGGTGGCGAGGATCCGCGATTCCCGGACAGAGCGAGCGAGGGACTCGAAGGGCGACCGATCGACGGCCGTCGCCAGCAGCCAGGCGACAAGAACCACCGATAAGCCGGAGAGCACCGCACCCGCGGCGGCATCGACGGCCCTGCCGGGGCGCCAGGTCACCCGGTTCCGGATGGCGACCCCGACCGCGGTGCCCGCGATCTGCCCGACCAGGGCGAGACCGAGCACGGTCAGGAGACCGACCATGGCGCCGTGGCTCTCCTGACCGATCAGTTCGGCGAAGGGCTTCGCGACCTTGGCACCGAGCACACCGCCGCCGAGGAAGCCGACGAACGACAGCGCGCCCACCAGGAAGCCCTGCCGGTACCCGGAGATCGCGAAGAGCACGGCGAGCAGGAGAAGAACGATGTCCAGGACGTTGAGCACGACGGGCGTCGGTTCGGCTCAGGAGATCTTCAGTGTGGCTGTCATGTTGGGATGCAGAGTGCAGACCACCGGGTAGCTACCCGGTTCCGTCACGGAGAAGGTGATGCTCTGTGGCTCTCCCGCGGAGACGATGCGCGTGTGTGCCTCGGGAATCCGCGGAATGACGAAGTTGTGCGGCGGGGACTGCGGCGTGACCGAGAAGTCGACGCGGATCCGCCCCGGCCTGGCCACCAGTTCCATCGCGGAGAAGTGCAGGTTCGGCAGGCCCGTGACGGCGAAGATCTGCAGGCCGCCCGCTCCCTCGGTGGGAGTGAGGGAGGGCCCCGTCGACGCGCCGTCCTTGCCCGAGCCGCCGCAGCCCGCGGCGCCCAGGAACAGACCGAGCGCCAGCCCGAGGGCTACCGTGAGCCGGCCCAGCCGGGGTGTCCGTCCGGTCCAGCCCGCCCGGTCCATCCAGGCCACCCGAGCGGGCGGGCGCTGGATACCACCCGGCCGTCGTGACCGCCCCTGCCGGGGGGAGTGGATGGACGGTCGCGGTCCCGCATGGTCACGGTCCGCGGTGCTGGTCATCAGCTGTGCCTCTCGTCGCAGGGCGATGCCGGTGCCGTCGGCGGGCTGGACTTGTCCAGTGGCGGGGACTTGTCCAGTGGACCGGACTGTAGCGGTGCAGGGGACGGTGCCGGCGGGCGGGACGTCTGCGCGGGCATGACCGGGGTCCCGCTGGTCGTGGCCCGCGCGACTGGGTAGTCGATGAGCTCGGTGTCGTCCCACGGCTGTTCCCACCCGCCGAGACGGAGAAGAACATCGAGGATGCCCGCGGTGAAGCCCCGCACCAGCATGCTGCGGACCCGAAAGGCGGGTCCGGCGAGGCCGGTGCGGTGGCGCAGCATGACCCGGTTGGCCGGGTCGGCCAGCTCCGCGAGTGGCACCCGGGCGACCGACGAGGTCTCGGCGGGATCGACGGGCACGACCGCGCACGGAATACGCCACCAGCCGATCACCGGGGTCACGAGATAACGACTGGCGTGCAGGTAGAGCGGGGAGGCGACGGTGAGCACCTCGACCCCCGCGGGATCGAGCCCTACCTCTTCCTCGGCTTCGCGCAGCGCCGTGTGCACCCGCGACTCGTCCGTCGCGTCGGTGGCGCCACCGGGGAACGCGGGCTGGTTGGCATGGCTGCGCAGCTCGGCCGCCCGTTCGAGCAGGAGGATGTCCGGCCCCTCCGGGCCATCATCGCCGAACAGGATGAGTACGGCGGCCGGTCGAGCATCCGCGCCCGCATGACCCGGATGGGTCCGGCTGGTCACGAGGGCCTGCCCGGCCTTCTCCGCCAGAGTGCGCAGCCAGGCCGGGGGCGGGGGGATGGTGGCCCCGTCGGCGTCGAAGGCGCCGTCGGCGTTGGCTGGCATCTCGTTCATCGCAGGGTTTCGACGTCGTTGCGTGTTCCCCGGACCAGCCGGGCCGCCTCGGCAGGCTCAGTGGGGCCGAGCCCGAAGGACGGGCACAGCCGGGCCAGCCCGCAGGCGCCGCAGGCCGGGCGGCGCGAGTGACAGATCCGTCGCCCATGAAAGATCATGCGATCGGAGGCGATGGTCCAGTCCCGCTGTTCGATGAGCGCCGCCAGGTCCGACTCGACCTTGACGGGGTCGGTCTGAGTGGTCAGCCCAAAGCGGCGGGACAGCCGCCCGACGTGAGTGTCGACGGTGATTCCGGGCAGGTCGAACGCATGCCCCAGCACGACGTTCGCCGTCTTGCGACCGACGCCCGGCAAGGTCATCAGGGCCGCCAGCGACCGTGGAACCTCACCGTCGAAGCGTTCGGTCAGGGCCGCGCCGATGCCGATCAGCGAGTTCGCCTTGGCGCGGAAGAACCCGGTCTGTCGCAGCATGTCCTCGAGTTCGGCGCGGTCCGCGCCCGCATAGTCGGCTGCGGTCCGATAACGGGCGAACACTCCAGGAGTGACCTCGTTGACCTTCTTGTCCGTGCACTGGGCCGACAAGACGGTGGCGACCAGCAGTTCGAGAGCGTTGTCGAAGTGTAACGCGATGTGGGCGTCGGGATGGATATTGCCCAGCAGACGCACTATCCGGCGAGCCCGCCGGGTCTTCGCGAGCGGGGTCTCCGCCGCGGCGTCGACGGTTGCGGGCATGTCTGGCAGCGTATCTGCCGGTCGATCCGCCCGTCCGGCACCGCTGCCGGGTGGTCCGAACGGGCTCCGGCCAGGTGGCCGATGCGCGACACACCCACCCCCGGTCGCATGCGATGGTCGCCGGTCGGCCACCATGGAGAGGTCATGTTTGTCATTGCCGCGGTCACCTTTCCCCTGCTGCTTCTCGGCCTTCTGCTGGCGATGGAACGGGTGGAACGTCCGTTGAATGCCGCCGACACCGGTAAGGGCCTCGAGGGCTTCCTCGACAACGCCCGGCCGGACGAGGTCAGCACCTTCGTCAATCAGGGCCTCCCCGCCGCGTTGGAGCGATACCGGCGGCGTCTGCGCCGACCGCCGCCGGGCAAGCATCGAGCCGCCTGACCGCGCGGGGCTAGGCCGGGCCGATCGGGCCTGTCGGGTCCTGTCGATCGGGCCTGTCGGGTCCTGTCGATCGGCCTGTCGGAGCCATCTGGGGGTCCCTGGCCGTGCTCTCTGCCGATAGTCCTGGCATGCTCAGGACCGTGGAGGATCTGCTTGCCCGCGTACCACTGTTCGTAGGGCTGTCCGAGCAGGACCGAATGGCCCTCTCTGACCATCTTGATCGGCAGGAGGTCACCCGTGGGGACGTGCTGTTCCGTGAAGGAGATGTCGGGGACCGGGTCTTCGTCGTCCTGTCCGGAAAGGTGAAGATAGGACGTCAGTCGGCCGACGGCCGGGAGAACCTGCTGTCCGTGATGGGTCCCGGAGACCTGTTCGGAGAGCTGTCGTTGTTCGACCCCGGCCCCCGCACGGCTACCGCTACGGCAGTCACGGATGCATCGCTGCTGTCGCTGGAACATACCGCGTTGCGTCCCTGGCTGCGATCACGCCCGGAGGCGGGCGCGATGCTCCTACGAGTGCTGGCCCGCCGGTTGCGGCGTACCAATGACAACGTTGCTGACATGGTGTTCACGGATGTGCCGGGGCGAGTGGCGAAAGCCCTCCTCGACTTGGCGGAACGCTTCGGAGAGCCGGCACAGCCCGGCAATGAGGCCGCCGGTGTCCGTGTCGAGCACGGACTCACGCAGGAGGAACTGGCCCAACTGGTGGGCGCATCCCGGGAGACGGTGAACAAGGCGCTCGCCGACTTCGCCACCCGGGGCTGGCTGCGCCTGGACTCCCGCGCGGTCGTGCTGCTCGATCGCGAACGCCTGTCCCGCCGCGCACGCTGAGGCCGGCGACCGGCGACCGGCGAAAAGCTCGGGGTCCCGCCGGGGCCTCGAGCGCCGGTCGACGCGCGCAAGGCCTGGCCACGGGAGGTGACCGCTCCAGCGGGTTATCCGGTCGTCCCGGCCACGCCCGCGGGGGTGGTGGTCGCGCCGCCGGCGGCGTCGGCGGCCCCGCTGACCGGCAGGTTCCCCAGCAGCCGGCGGGTCTGCGGCGCCTCGCTGACAGCCCCCGTGGCGGTCGCGGCCGCCAGGGCCCGCAGATAGGCGGCACGACCGCCTTCCAGATCGCCGTTGGCCACCAACGCGGTGCCGAGCGCGCGGTAACCGAGCACCTGGGCGCGTACGTCCTCGGCACCCACGTTGACCGCGCGCCGGGCCACGATGAGAGCCTGGGCGGGCTGCCCGGCATCCAACAGGATGCCGGCGAGATGGGCGTATGCCTGCCGGCGGGGGAACATCAGGGTTGCCGGTTCGCTTGCCGACAATGCCTCCCGCAACAGCTCGGTCGCCTCATCGAGCCGCCCGCGAGCCCGGGCGATCTGCGCGACCAGTACCTTCGCCCCGAGCTGGGCATGCGGGCGCAACTCCAGCTGCGCGAGGTCCGCCTGCGCGATCTCGGCGGCCTGCCCGGCCTTGTCCACTTCGCCGGCGTCGAGCCAGGTCAGCCCGAGCAGCACCCGGGCCAGCGCGCCGACGACGATGTGCCCGCGGGCGGCCGCCTCGGCACACGCCTGTTCCAGGTACTCTGCCCCGCGGGCCGGTTCGCCGGTGCCACGGGCCGCCAGCCCACGGGCGACCAGGGTCAGCATCGTTCCCCACGCGTCGCCGATGCTGGCGAACAGCTCAGCGGCCCGCTCCGCGTGGGCCTCGGCGGTGGCGATGTCGCCCAGCTCGGCGGCCGCTATCGCGTCGATGGTGAGGCAGACGGCCATCCCCCACTGCTCGCCCACGGAACTGGCCAGCTCGATCAGTTCGCGGGTGAGTTCGCGGGCCCGGGTGAGCTGCCCGGACAGCAGCAGCACCAGCGCCTCCGTGCCCCGGCACCAGCCGAGGCCGCCGGTGTCCTCGAGCCGGTCGAACACCGCGGACGCCTCGCGCAGCGTCCGCTCGGCGCGGGGGTAGTCCCCCCGGGTGGTGGCGCTCCAGGCCAGGTGCTGTAACGCCCAACCGACCCCGCGGGGGTCGTCGACCTGGCGGGCGATCGCGAGGGCCTCGCGGTATCGCTCCTCCGCCGCGTCGATGCGGCCAGCGTTGTATTCGAGCATGCCCAGCCGGCGCAACGCGGCGGCCTCCGCGTGGTCGTCACCGGCCTGTTGCGCCGATTCCAGGGCGGTGAGCAGGCACTGCGCCGCCTCTTCGGCGCGTCCCTGCTTCTGGCGCAGCTCGCCGAGCACGGAGAAGGCGGCGGCCCGTCGGGCGGGTGCGTTGGCCCGTAGCGTGGGGCGTAGCGTGCGTTCGGCCTCGTCGAGTTGGCGCAGCGCGACCAGGGCCTCAGCGTGCAGCACGCGGGCGGCATTGTCCTCATCCGGGTCGATGATGCCGCGGCCCAGACGGCGCGCGTTGGCCAGCAGGTCGGCGGCGGCCCGATGATCGTCTCGGGCCAGCGCCTCGCGCGCCAGCCGGACATGTGCGTGGAACCCGGACATCCGGGACGACCAGGCCGGATCGGTGGCGGGAAGGTTCATCGATGCGGCCAGGTCATAGGCCCGCAGGGCGTGGTTCGCGACAAAGGTGGAGACGGCCCGCGAGCTGCCGACCATCGCCGTCACCCCCCAGCGCGCCGCCGTGGCGTGCCGGCGGGCCCGCTCGACCTTGGGCAGCCCGGCGTAGGCGGCGTCGCGGGCCATGGGATGGACGAACCGCCACCTCGTCTCCGTCGCCCGGGGCGGCCGGGCGAGCTGGCGCTCGGTCAGTACCCGCAGCGCGCGGGTGACCTCCTCGGCGGGCCGTTCGTCGACCACCGGCAGCGCCTCGGCTGGAAACCGCGGGCCGAGCACCGCCGCCGCGCGCAGCACCGCCTTGGCCACCGGGTCGAGATCGTCGATGCGGGCGGCCAGCACCGACTGCACCCCGGCGGGAAGAGTCGCCTCCGTCAGGGAGCCCTCGAGGACCCAACCCGGCCACTCCCCATTGGTTGTCTCGGCCGACTGGTGCAGCATTCCGCGGTCGATCAGCAGGTTGAGCAGCTCCACCAGGAAGAAGGGGTTGCCATGCACCCGGGAGAGCAGATCGGCCCGGCCGCGGGGCTCCAGCTGCACCCCGCCGAGATGATCCTGCAACAGGCGGCTGGAGGCCTCGAGGCTCAGCGGCTGCAGGGCGATGCGATGGATGTGGGGCAGCTCGGCGAGCCGTGGACCCGTCCGGTCCAGCAGCACAAGCAGAACCGGTCCGGACAACGCCGAGGCCAGCCGGCTCATCGCGTCGCTGAGCTGGCTGGTCGCCCATTCCAGATCGTCGATCATGACCAGGATGGGCCCGGAGGACGCGAGCGCGCCGAGGAGCAGGGCGACCGCGTCCACCGTCGCGTCGACGGACCGCTGTTCGGCCTCCGCGATGTGCGAGGCCCGGGCCGCCGGATCCCCCGGAGCCGCCGCGGTGGCGACGGCGGACCGCCGGTCGAGCGGAACGCCGAGCAGCAGCAGCAGTCGGTCGGCGATGCCGGGTGGCAGCCGGGCACCGCTGTGCGGATGCGCCAGCCCCGCCACAGTTCGCCGGACGCGGTCGGCCACCCGGTCGAGGGAGTCGCCGTCGGTCACCCCGCACGCGTTGCGAACGACGTCGACCAGGGGCGCCAGCCCGTGGCCGTCACCGTGCCGGACCGTCCGTCCCCAGAGCACCGTCGTGCCGGGGGTCCGCTCCGCCCGACAGGCGAGTTCGACGGCCAACCGGGTCTTGCCGATCCCGGCCTCCCCGGTGATCAGCGCCACCTCGGGTGACCGGTTGGTGACGACCAGGTCGAACAGATCGGTCAGCGAGGCGAGCTCGGCGTCCCGGCCGAGGAACATGGCGTCGTCGGCGAGTCCGGGGCGGGCGACGTTCGACGGGCGCAGGCTCACCAGCTCATAGGCTGGGACGGGCTCCCGCTTGCCCTTGAGGACCAGGTCGGGCAGCTCTCGCCAGGTGGCCACGGACCGGGTGGCGAGCGCGGTCTCCCGGCCGGTGTAGACGGTGCCGATCGTGGCCGCGGCCGACAACCGGGCTGCGGTGTTCACGGTATCGCCGATCACGGTGTAGGAGAGTGCGGCCTGCACCCCCGCGAGGACCTCGCCGGTGTTGACGCCCACCCGCAGGCCGAGCCGGCCGTCATCGTCACCCCCCGTGGAGGTGAGCACCAGCCGACGAACGGTCTCCTGCATCGCGGCGGCGGCCCGAACGGCACGTTCAGGGTCATCCTCATGGGCGGTGGGGGCCCCGAAGACGGCCATGATGCCGTCGCCGGTAAGGTTGTCGACGCGGCCGCCGACCTCGTCGATCTCGTGGGCGAGGGCGGCGAGGACCCGATCGGTCATCTCCCCGACGCGTTCCGGATCGCGATCCTCCGCCCAGGCGGTGAAGTCGGACAGATCACCGAACAGAACGGTGACGACCCGGCGCTCGGAAGCATCTACCGCGGGACTCTCGACCGAGGTGAACTCCAAGCCGCAGTGGTAGCAGAATCGTCCGCCCGGAACGGCCGCGGAGCTGCACCGGGGGCACCGCAGCGGGCCCGTGTGCGGAGCTGTGATCACCATGGGTGGGGCCTCCCGTCCGGGTGGCCGGTGGGTGGGGGGCCGGACCGGTCGCCCGGTTTCCGGCTGGTCGAAATCGTCATCCTGCGCACGGGCGGTTCCCTCCGTGCCAGAGTTTAGTGGCCTGGGTCTCCTTCCCCGAATCCCGTCCTGTCGGATGACCGACCGCAGCCGCGTCGATGCTGCTGCGATACCGCTGCGTGGTGCGATACCACCGCGTGGTATCGATCCGATATCTCTCGGTGGTGTCCCGATATCTCTCGGTGGTGTGAGGCGGCCGTCCGGCTACCGCTGCCACGGACGTGCCGCTCGCCATCGGCCTTCCGGCTGGCCGGCTGGCCGGCTGGGCTGATCAGGCGCCGTCGGGGTGCTCCCGCAGGTAGGTCAGCTGGGCGCGGACCGACAGTTCCGCCGCGAACCACAGGGCGCGGTCGACGTCCGCGTAGACCCGGCGGACCACGTCGGCCGCATCCGCCTCCGCGGCGTCGACCCCGGCGTCCACCAGAGCACGCCGCACCTGGTCGAGTCGGCTGTGGCGGTGAGCCAGATATCGCTCGGCCGCGTGGCCGGCCGCGGGCAGTTCGGGGCCGTGGCCGGGCAGCACGGTGGTCTCGCCGAGTTCCCGCAGCAGCCGCAGGCTGTCCAGGTAGTCGCCGAGACGGCCGTCCGGGTGGGCGACCACGGTACTGCCACGCCCGAGAATCGTGTCTCCGGTCAGCACCGCCGGACCGGGCAGGAGGCCACCGGAGGCCGGGCCCGGCTCCGGCCGGTCCCGGTAATCCGCGGGGTGCTCGTCTCCGCCGGGCGGCCCGTCTTCCCCGAGTGGTTTGTCTTCCCCGAGTAGAAAGAACGACAACGAGTCGGCGGTGTGCCCCGGAGTGGGGAGGACCCGGAGCTCGATGCCGGCCGTGGCGATCACATCGCCGGCGGTGAGCCCCTCCGATCCCAGCCGGAAGACGGGGTCGAGCGCCCGGACCGGGGCGCCGGTGAGATCGTGCAACGTGGCCGCGCCGGCACTGTGGTCGACATGGCCGTGGGTCAGCAGAATCAGGTCGACGCGGCCGGCCGCCGCGACCGCCGCCAGATGTCCGGCGTGGTCCGGGCCGGGGTCCACGACCACACACCTCTCCTCGCCGGCGGCGCGCAGGATCCAGGTGTTGGTGCCGTCGAGCGTCATCGGGCCCGGATTCGGAGCGAGAAGCACGGCGGCCAGGGGAGTGATCTGTCGAGGCGCGGCCATGGCTACTGCTGCGCCCGGTCGGCGGGGCCCGCGTCCCGCAGATCGTCGTGGTTTCCCGGGTCGTCGTATGCCTCGTCATGCGGCAGCAGGAGGCGCGCTTCGCCGCCGCTGACCAGAATCCTCGGCATGATCGGCGACAGGTCGCGGGCGTGGGCGGCGGCCAGCACCGCCGCGACGTCGTCGTATTCGGACAGTTCGGCGAGGGTGAACGCGGTGGGTGGCAGCATGTCCATCGTCCCGGCTGTATGGCGTTCGAGGGCGTCCGCGGGGCGTATCCACTGCATCCGGTCCGCCTCGCTGGAGGGCTGGCCGGGATGCTGGCCCGTGGGAAGCGCCGCGACGAAGAACCTGGTGTCGTACCGTTGCGGCTCGGTCTCGGGAGTCACCCATCTGGCCCAGGGGGCGAGGAGATCGGCCCGCAGCACGAGGGAGTATTTGCGGAGCAGGGCGCTCAGGCCGAGCTCGTGCCGTTCCAGTGCGAGGCGCTCGGCGGCCCGCAGCTGATCGCTGAGCGCCTCCGGGCCGCCGCCGAGCCGGCCGTCCTCGCCCGCCACCGCGCCGGCCAGCAGGATCCCGCATTCCTCGAAGGTCTCCCGCACGGCGGCACAGACGAGCGCGCGGGCGAGTGCGGGATCAGCGTCGAGCGCGTGCATGACCTCGGCGACCGATGGACCCGCCCAGGGCACGTCCGGCCCCATATCGGCCGGATCTACTCGTCCACCTGGGAATGCGTACATCCCACCGGCGAACGCCATGGTCGCTGCCCGGCGCAGCAGGTATGCCTCGATCCCCTGGTTACCCGGCGCGTCGCGCAGCAGCACGACCGTCGAGGCATCGCGCACCGCCGCGGGTGGCGCGGGCGGATGGCGCGCCGTCACCTCGTCGCGGCGGCCTCCGTCGGCCGGGGACCAGCGCAGCCGAGCGATCAGGGCAGCCTTGTGGTCAACCATTGCCCAGATGCTAGAGCCGTTGGTGCCGAGGCGGGGTTTGTTTGTCCCGGCGGCCGCGGCGCGCCGCCGCGATCCCGAGGCCGGCACCGGCGGGACCGCCTACTACCCCCCCGAGCACCAGTTCGATCTCGACCGGTGCGCCCAGCGGCAGCGCCGAGACACCGACGGCCGAGCGGGCATGCTGACCGGCCTCGCCGAAGACCGCCGCGAGCAGTTCACTCGCCCCGTTGACGACCGTTGGCTGGCCGGTGAAGCCGGGGGCGCTCGCGACGAATCCAACCACCTTGATGATCCGGGTGATCCCGTCGAGTCCGTCGGCCACCGACGCCGCTGCCGCCAGCGCGTTGAGCGCGGCCGTCCGGGCGAGCTCCGCGGCCTGCTCGACGGTCACCTCGGCGCCCGCGCCCACCAGGCCGGTGTGGGCCAGCCGGCCGTCCACCAGCGGGAGCTGACCGGCCGTCCAGATCAGGCCGCCCGCCCGGACCGCGGGAAGGTAGGCGCCGGCCGGGGTCGGGACCGGCGGCAGCGTCAGGCCCAGCGCCGCCAGGCGTTCGCTCGGTGCGGCCATGTCAGGACTGGCTCTTGGGACGCTTGAAGTAGGCGACGAGGCTCTCGGGGTTGGGACCGGGAACGATCTGGACCAGCTCCCAGCCGTCCTCACCCCAGTTGTCGAGAATCTGCTTGGTGGCGTGGATCAGCACCGGCGCCGTCACGTACTCCCACTTCGTCTGCATGACACCGGACCTTAGAGCATCGCGCCGACGGTTCCGGACACCCGTGTCACCGGGCCCGAGCCTTCGCCGCCACATCGTCCCGGTCACCTCTCCCCACATCCCCTACCTTGGCTCGCCCCGCGGTGCGCCGCGGGTTTTCTCCCGGCTCACCACCGTGGTGGGGACCGTGCACGCGGGTACGGTCAAGCCTGTGAACGGCGAGAACACCGTGACCGACAGCGAGAACGCTGTGATCGACAGTGAGAACACCGTGACCAAGGAAGTGAGTAGCGAGGTGGCCGGTCCATGGGACCGGCGGTTGCACATCGTTACCGGCAAGGGCGGTACCGGCAAGACGACCGTGGCCGGCGCGCTGGCCGTGGCGCTTGCGACCGATGGTCGTCGAGTCCTGCTCACCGAGGTCGAGAGCCGGCAGCAGATCGCGCAGCTGTTCGACACCCCTCCGTTGCCCTACCGGGAGCGCAAGGTGGCCAGCGCTCCCGGCGGCGGGGAGGTGTTCGCGTTGGCGATCGACGCGGACGAGGCCCTGCTGGAGTATCTAGAGATGTTCTACAACCTGCGGCGGGCCGGGATGGCCCTGGGCAGGATCGGCGCGGTGGATTTCGCCACGACCGTCGCTCCCGGGGTTCGCGACGTGCTGCTCACCGGCAAGGTCAAGGAGGCGGTCAACCGGCCCGACGCCACCCGGCCGGGAGGGCTGGCCTACGACGCGGTGGTGCTCGACGCGCCGCCCACTGGTCGGATCACCCGGTTTCTCAACGTCACCGCGGAGGTGGCGGGGCTGGCCAAGGTCGGGCCGATCCGGGCCCAGGCCGACAGCGTGATGGCCGTGCTGGCGCCCGATCGGGCCGCCGTGCATCTGGTCACCCTCCTCGAGGAGATGCCGGTGCAGGAGACGGTGGACGGCGTGGCCGAGCTGACCCGTGCTGGTCTGCCGCTCGGCGGTGTGGTGGTCAACATGACCCGCCCGCCCCTGCTGCGCGCGAAGGAGTCCCGCCTAGCCCGGCGCGGGGAGCTGGACCGGGAGGAGATTGCCGCCGGGATCAAGGAGGCTGGGATGGAGCCCACCCCTGAGCTGGTCGAGGCGCTGGCCTGGGAGGCGGCCCAGCACGCCGATCGCGTCGCGCTGGAGGCGGCTGAGCGTGCGGAGATCGCCGGGCTCGGCCGCCCCGTGTATGAGGTGCCGCTGGTCGCGGACGGCGTCGACCTCGGCACTGTCTACCGGTTCGCGGAGATGCTGCGGGCGCAGCAGATGGTGGCATGAGCTCCGCGTGCCCGACGCCCGGTGCACCACGGCGGGAACCCGGGGCGCCGTCCGCCGGGCCGTCCGCGGGGCGGCGAAGGCCGGCAGCGGGGAGCGTCCGGCAGTCGGCGGCGCGTCGCGGCGGGCCGGGAACGCGCCGGACGCGTCCGCATCCGGCCGGCGTGCCACTGCTCGACGTCGACGCGATGCTCGACACGGAACGAATCGTGGTCTGCTGTGGCTCGGGTGGGGTCGGCAAGACGACCATGGCCGCGGCGCTCGCGCTGCGGGCGGCCGAGCGCGGGCGCAACGTCGTCGTCCTGACGATCGACCCGGCGCGGCGACTCGCCCAGGCCCTAGGCCTGACCGCGCTCGACAACACCCCACGCGAGGTGGCCGGTGCCGCCGGTGGTCGCCTCGACGCGATGATGCTGGACATGAAGCGGACGTTCGACGAGATCGTCCTGGCGCACAGCACCCCCGAGCGGGCCGAGGCCCTCCTTGCCAACCCCTTCTACCAGTCGCTGTCGTCCTCCTTCGCCGGCACCCAGGAATACATGGCGATGGAGAAGCTCGGCCAGCTCGACGCCACCGGCACGTGGGATCTGATCGTGGTCGACACGCCCCCGACCCGGTCGGCACTGGACTTCCTCGATGCTCCGACGAGGCTCGGGGCCTTCCTCGACGGAAGGCTGCTACGACTGTTGCTCGCGCCGGCGAAGGCCGGCGGGCGGGCGTACGTGAAGGTGCTCGGCGCCGGCCTCGGCATGTTCACTCGAGTCCTCACCAAGGTGCTCGGCGCCCAACTGCTGACCGACGTCAGCCAGTTCGTGGCGGCACTGGAGACGATGTTCGGTGGCTTCCGGGCGAGGGCGGAGGAGACCTACCGCCTGCTCGGCGATCCCGGCACCTCGTTCATCGTGGTCGCCGCGCCCGAGGCCGCGGCGCTACGGGAGGCGTCCTACTTCGTCGATCGGCTCGACGCGGAGGGGATGCCCCTCGCCGGACTGGTCGTGAACCGGATGCACCACAGCGATGCCGAGGCGCTCAACGTCGAGCGCAGCCTCGCCGCCGCCGAGAACCTCGAGGAGCACGGGGAGCATCCGCTTGCCGCCGCGGTGCTGCGCATCCACGCCGATCGGGTCCGGCTAGCGAGCCGGGAGGCGCGGCTGCGGGAGCGGTTCACCAGCGCCCATCCCGACACCCCGATGGTGGAGGTGGAGGCGTTGTCGGAAGACGTGCACGATCTCGTCGGACTGCGGGAGATCGGCGATGCGCTCGCGCGTGACGAACGGCTGGATCGGACCGCTTGATCAGCTTGATCATCCTGATCGGCGAGCCCCGGTTCATCCGGGCGAGAGAACGCGGTTGACAGCGGATGTGTGTGATCCCGGACCGGGACGACGTTGTCCTCGGGCGGGAATAGCCGGCGAAGGATCCGATCGGCCTTGGGGGACTGGTCGGACCACCGCTGAATCAGCCGGCGGAGGCCGATCTGTGATCGGCCTGGGCGTCCGTGAGCAGCTTCCGCCAGGACGTGACGTCCGGGCGGCGACGTAGCAGCGCGCGACGCTCCCGTTCGGTCATGCCCCCCCAGACGCCGAACTCGACGTGGTTGTCGAGAGCGTCCGCGAGGCACTCGGTGCGGACGGCGCAGCCGAAGCACCGGGTCTTCACCCGGTTCTGGGCGGCGCCCTGGACGAACAGCTCATCCGGGTCGAGGTCGCGACAGGCGGCGTGGGCCGTCCAGTCGCCGTCGACGGTGGAACCCACGAGATGGGTCGTGTTGGCACGGCGTGGCGTGCTGACGGTGGGGGTCAGGCTTCTGGTCATGCCACCTGCCTTTCTTCTCGAGTCCGGGTCAGGGGCCCGTGCGGGTGGTGACGTGGCGTTGCCCCGAAACCGTACGGAGTGGCGTGGCCACGGCACAGACCCCACACGGGTGGTTGTCCAAATGACTAGTCCGGGCCATTGATCCGGATCGCCATGGTAGTGCTGTCTGTGACTTCCGCATGTCTGTTGCGTGACAATGAGGTATCGGCTCGGAGGTGGTGCGGGTTCTTCATCGCTTCGTTTCCGTTTTGACGAGATTGCCCCATTGTGGGACAGAAATCACGATGACGCCTAAAAGTAGAGGTGTGGAGCGTGGACGGCGGGGCAGCCGGTGCGGAGGTTGTCACGGTCCTCCGGGGCGCGCCCGGGACCGGCAGGGTCGCCGGCCGGGGCTGGAACTGCGACGTCCCAGCTCACGGCATTATCGGCTGCGATGGGCCGCCGCCTTGCGGTGTTCGTGGAAATCGGGGCGGCGGGGGTGGCGCTTGTTGATCGAATGTTGGCCCGTATGCTCCGACGGGTGGCCCAGCCTGGCTGGACGGAGGTCCCTGGATGACCGCGCCCCCTGGGCACCCCACGCCCGGTCGTGGGCGGTTCGAGGATTCCGCCCGCGATCGTGTACCGGGGCGCCGGTACGAGCCTGACGAACTCCGCTTCGGCGACGTCGACCAGCCCGCGCCTCGTCCCATCGCATCATCGGCCCGCCGGCTGGGGTTCGTGGCCACGCGGCTGCTCGGCGCCGGTGTGATCAGCGTGGTGGCGGGCGTGCTCGTCGGCATGCTGGCCCTGCCGGTGGTGGGGGCGGCCGGACTGACCGTCAAGGGCGGCACGGACGACTTCCTCGACCTGCCGGCCAACCTGGCTGTCCCCCCGCTGGCCCAGGCGTCGCGCGTCCTCGACGCGCGGGGGAACGTCCTCGCCGTGCTGCGCGGGGAGCAGGACCGCGAGGTCGTGTCCCTGGGCCGCGTTCCGCCGGTGATGCGTCAGGCGATCATCGACATCGAGGATTCCCGGTTCTACGAGCACGACGGGCTGGATTACAAGAGTCTCGTCCGGGCGTATCTCACCAACCGGGAGAACGGCGAGGTCACCCAGGGCGGCTCGACCCTGACCCAGCAGTACGTCAAGAACGTTCTTCTGATGTCCGCGACGACGGCCGAGGCGAAGGAGGCCGCGACCGAGCAGACCGTCCAGCGCAAGCTTCGGGAAGCGCGTTATGCGCTGTACCTCGAAGCCCATCTGAGTAAGGACGAGATCCTCGAGCGTTATCTCAACATCGCCTACTTCGGCGATGGCGCGTACGGCGTCCAGGTAGCCGCGCAGCACTACTTCAACGTCGACGTCGACAAGCTCACCCTGCCGCAGGCGGCGCTGCTGGCCGGCCTGGTGAAAAACCCGACCGCCTTCAACCCGGTGATGCATCCGCAGGCGGCGCGGGAACGGCGCAACGTGGTCCTCGACCGCATGTTCGAACTTCATCACATCGACGCGGCGGCCTTTCACCAGGCGCACGACGGCGAGGTGGTGCTCAACCGGCCGCCCCACTCGGCCGATCCCTGCGCCGACTCGGTCGCGCCGTTCTTCTGCGCCCTCGTGCGCCAGCGGCTGCTGAACGACAGATCCTTCGCCCCGACGGAGGAGGACGCGCGCAGACTGCTGTTCGAGGGCGGCCTCACGATCAGAACGACGCTGGACCCGGTGGCGCAACAGGCGGCGCAGTCGGCCGCGACCGAGGTCATCCCGATCGGGAACCGGGTGGCGGCGAGCGTCGCGATGGTGCAGCCGAACACCGGCCAGGTGCTCGCCCTGGCGATCAACCGGGTCTACGGCCCGGCGGCGGACGGACAGCCCGCCGCTCTGTCCACGGACTTCGTCCACACCAAGGAGATCTATCCCGTCGACGAGGACTCGTTCTCCTCGGGATCGACCTACAAGG
>NZ_CDWRCK010000025.1:15065-25841 GCF_977927595.1 Frankia sp. CcWB3 | reverse complement strand
GGGTGACGGGACACCAGGCCCCGCCTGGCGATCATGCCCCTTGCGTCGGGCCTCACCCTGGGTGCCGCTGTCGACAGGTATGGCCATTCTCCATCGTCCCTCCGTCCGGCCGGAGCCGGACCTCTGCTGACGAGCTTGTCAACTACTAAGTGGCACGACCTCCGCGGGCACACCCAGTTCCGCCAACCGGCCGCGCACCTCGTCCAGATACAGCGGATTCGGGAGAAAAACGCGCCCCACCCGCTCCACCGACAGGTCCTCGGGTGCCAACACCGGATGCCCGGTGCCGGGCACGAACAAGCCCCTCTTCCGCGGGTTGAGGTCGACGACTCCCCGCACGGCGGAACCGGCGTCCGACACGTTGAGGAATGCCACCCCCTTGGACCCCGCCCCCCAGACCAGCGCACGCGGCGCGTCCCAAGCGGAATCGGCGGCCGTCGCCAGGTCGGCGAGATGCGCGGACCAGCGCCCGACAACCTCCCGGTAGACGTCACCGAACTTTCTGGCCTGGACCACGAACCGGTCCGTCGCCACCACGTCCTCGCCGGCGGCCGGTCCGATCCGACCGGGCGGACGGGCCGGCGGCGCCGTCCTGGCCTCGATCCAGAGGAACTGGTCACCGTAGGACGTCCCGGCGTCGGTGACGGTGAACCCGGCCGCGCTCACCACCCGCCGGAGTCCGGCCGGCGAGAAGTACGACACGTGCGGGTAGATGAAGTCCCACACCCCCGCCTCGCCGAGGACGAAGCCGCCGTTGGGCACCTCGAGATACAGCGATGCGTCCCGGCCGCCCAGCGCATTGCGGATATCGGTCAGGAAGCCCAGTGGATCGGACACGTGCTCAAGGACGTGCCGGCAGACGACAAGATCTGCCGGGAGATGGGAATAGCGCGGACCGTACAGGTCGACCACAAAGGTCACCGCGGCGTCGTCGGCACGTTCGGGGCCGATGTAGGTCGGGTCGTACCCGGTTCCGGCACACAGTCCCCGGACGCACAACAGGCGCAGGAAGTCCCCCTTGCCCGACCCGATCTCGACAATCTCCCGCCCCACCAGGTTGTGCCGGACGATCAGACGGTCCGCCAACGCCTCGGCGTACGCCCGGAAGGCGGGCGAGAAGTGCAGCGAGTTGTCATACTCGCCGCCGTACTCGACGAGCCCGGCCTCGAACGCGACATTGACCACGGTGCCGCACTCGGCACACAGCGACAGCTCCAGAGCACGGCGCTGCGCGGCCATAGCGGCCTCCCGCGACGGCCACAGCACGCCGGTCATCACCGGCGAACGCTCAACACGTACCAGGTCTTCGAGCGCGGTGCCCTGGCACGCCGGACAGACATTGGTCACCGGACAGACGTTGTTCACCAGACAGACATTGCTCACTCAGACGGCCCTCAGCTCGGTGTCGACACCCAGCCGGGTCAATTCCCCCGCGATCTCGTCACGATAGATCGGATTCATGATGATCAGAAGGTCCGGCCTGTCTTCCCGCAGCCACTCGGACGGGACGATGCGGTGGCCGCTGCCCGCCATGAACATGCCGTGTTTGTGCGGGTTGATATCGACGGCGTAGCGGACCAGGCCGGCGGCCGGGCCGAGGGTCGCCAGAAACGACACACCTTTGGAGCCCGAACCCCAGATCGCCGCCTTTTCGCCGCGCTGCTGCCCGTGCCGCAGCATCTCGCTCCACCGGTTCAGCGTCGTGGCCACCTCACGCTGGAAGTGCCGTACCCCGACGCGCAGGGTGGCCAGGTCGTCCTCGATCGGCAGCGGGTCACCGGCCGCCGGAACGGTGGACGGCCGCGCCTCGATCAGCAGGTACTGGTCGTCATAGTCGAGGGAGACGTCGAGCACCTCGAACCCGGTAGCTCGGAACAACCTCGCCAGCGAACCGGCGCTGAAATAGGAGCAGTGCTCGTAGTACACATCCCAGAACGCCGCCTCCTGCAGCACCCGCAGGACGTCCGGCAGCTCAAAGAGGACCGGGATATCGGTCCGGTCACCGATCGCGGCCCGGATCATTCGCATGAAGTCGCCGACCGGCGCGATGTGCTCCAGGGTGTGCCGGCACACGACGGCGTCGGCGGTCAGGTGCGCATACCGCTCGGAGTAGAGGTCCGTGATCCAGGTCAGCCGGCCGGCAACCGGGCTGGTGATGCGCTCGGGCCGGACACCCGGGTCGATCCCGATGCCGGCCCCGGCACCCTGCTCGACCATGTGGACGAGAAACTCACCCTTGCCGCACCCGATCTCCAGGACCGTCTTCCCGTACAGGTCGTACTTGTCGGTCCATCGCTTGGCAAGGTCCCGCGCGAACTCCTGAAAGCGGGTGGAGAATGCCTGCGTCTCCTCATAACGGGCGGAATACTGATTCTTGGCCGGATCGAAGGCCGTGTTCATGATGAAGCCGCAGCCCTCGCAGAAGGCGATCCGCAGGTTACCCCTCGGGAACGCCCGGGCCTCGTCCTCGCCGGCCAGCAGCAGACAACTGTGCGACGGGACGTCGTCCTTTGCATAGAAGGAGGTGAGACGGGAACCGCCGCAGGCGGGGCAGGCGGTGGACTGGTCAGTCATGGTACGACCCTCGGTGGCGGAACGGGAAGGATAAACCGGCCGCCCCGCCGCGGGTACGGCAGGTACCGCGGGTACGGCAGGTACGTCGAGCCGCGGGAGTGGCAGCCAAGCACGCTCATAGCACCCGCATCGGTGCGGCCGACCGCAGGGTGGCGTCGAGCAGACCGTCCGCCATGAGTTGCTGGATGCGCCGGATCCGCTGGAAGCGGGAGCCGATCAGGTCCTCCTTGGTCAGCCAGGCGGCGACGTAGGCCAAGTAGAGCTCCTCGACCCCCTTGCGGACGGTCCACACCGGCCGGAATCCCGGTATCTCCTCGGCGATACGGTCGCAGTCCACCCGGTAGTTCCGCTTGTCCGGCCCGGCCGTGTCCGCGAAGACCACCCGGCCGCCCGGCACGACCTCCTCGACGATCGCGGCCACGTCGCGTATCCGATAGTTCTCCGCCGACCGGCCGACGTTGTAGGCCTTGAGGTGGATCTTCTCGCGGGGCGCCTCGCACACGGCGAGCATCGCCCGGGCGATGTCCTCGATGTGTACCAGCGGCCGCCACGGCGTCCCGTCGCTCTTGAGGTAAACCTCGCCGGTCGTCACCGCGTAGCCGGTGAGATTGTTCACCACGAGGTCACCACGCAGTCGGGGTGAGACGCCGTACGCCGTGGCGTTGCGCAGGAAGACCGGGCTGAAATCGTCGTCGGCAAGCTCGGCGAGCTCCCGTTCGGCGATCACTTTTGACTCGCCGTAGGGGGTCACCGGATGAAACTCGGCCGACTCGTCGATGGGCGCGTCTCCGTGCGCGCCATAGAGGCTGCACGAGGACGAGAAGACGAAACGCGGTACGCCCGCGGCCTTGGCGGCGCGCCCGACCAGCAACGTCCCCCGGGCGTTGATGTCATAGGTCACGGCTGGGTTCAGATCACCCAGCGGATCATTGGATATGCCCGCCAGATGGACCACCGCGTCGTAACCCTCCAGATGGGACGGCCGGACGTCCCGAATATCAAGTTTCAACGCCGGCACGAAGTCCGGATCGAGTCCGAGGGTACACCCAGAGAACAGTCCGCTGTCCAGACCAACCACATCGTGCCCGGCGGCCCGGAAGAGCGGGACGAGACGGGTTCCTATATATCCGTCGTGTCCGGTGACCAGAATACGCATCGAGCTCAGTCCCATACCTTCCAGGGCGCACAGTCGCCATCCCACAGCGACTGCAGGAGTTTGCGGTCGCGTACCGTGTCCATACACTGCCAGAAGCCGCCATGCCGATATGCCATGAGCTGACCGTCCTTGGCGAGCCGCTCAAGGGGCTCCTTCTCGAACTGGGTGTCGTCGCCGGCAATGTAGTCGAAGACCTGCGGTTCTAGGACGAAGAAGGCACCGTTGATCCAGCCCTCACCGGCCTGTGGTTTCTCCGAGAACTCCACGATCTGGCCCCCGGCCAGCTCGAGGTGCCCGAACCGGGCGGGTGGCCGCACGGCGGTCAGCGTGGCGATCCTGCCATGCGAGCGGTGGAAGTCGAGCAACGTGTTGAGATCGATGTCCGCTACGCCGTCCCCCCAAGTCAACATGAACGTCCCCGTGCCACCGATCCAGGGCGCGAGTCGCCTGATACGACCGCCGGTGGCGGTATTCTGACCGGTGTCGACCAGATTTACCCGCCAATCCTCCGAGGTACCCCCGTGCCGTTCCACATCACCATTCCGGAGCGACACCGTGAGATCACTGGTCAGCGCCGCGTAGTCCACCAGCCAGCGTTTTATATATTCTCCTTTATACCCCAGTGCGATCGTAAAATCGGCGAACTGGAAGTGGGCGTAGTACTTCATGATGTGCCAGATGATCGGCCGATTCCCGATCTCGATCATCGGTTTGGGTTTGATGACCGTCTCCTCCGCCAACCGGCTTCCCAGACCGCCGGCAAGAATACCGACCTTCATCGTTCCGCTCGTTCCCGGGACCCGGCCGTGTGAACCGGCGCTGCCGAGCCGCCCACGCGGGTCAAGCCGCCCTGGCGAGGGACCGGGATACTGGGGTAGCTGGCCTGGCGACCACGTAGCCGGTCGTGGACCCCGACGTAGCTGGGCTCCGAATACCGCCAGGACAATTCGTTCACAATGCGCTCCCGGCCCCGGGCGCCAAGGGTCCGGCGTCGGTCCGGGTCCGTCAGCAGTTCGGCGAGGGTCCGGGCGAAGTCCGCCACCGTGTCGGAGGGTACGTAGACGGCGGCGTCCTCGGCGCTCACCCGGGTCTCGGTCAGGTCATAGGCCACCACCGGCAGCGCATAGGCCATGTATTCGAGCGTCTTGGACATGGTGGACACCTCGTTCAGCGGGCTCCGCGGGTCCGGCGACAATCCGACCGTAGCGGTGGACAGATAGTCCCGGATCATCTGGTCGTCGGCCCGCCCGGTGAACTCGACCCAGTCGTCGAGACCGAGCCGGCTCGACTGTTTCCGCAGATCGTCCAGACAATCACCAAATCCCAGCAGGGCGAAGGCGCAGTCGGTGCGCCCGAGAACGTGGACATAGTGATGTATGGCATCGAGGAGTCGGTCGACACCGTCCTGCGGGCCCATTATTCCCAGATAACAGGCAAGGTGCTGCCGGCCGCGCCGCAACTCGGGACGCTCCGCGGCAGGCTTCATCAGTTCGGGGTCCGGTCCGTTTCGGACGACGGTCACCCGTTCCGATGGCAGCCGCCCCCTAGTCAGGGCCAGCCGCCGGTACGATTCGTTGGTCACGATCACGTGGTCGGCGACCAGCTGGTTCATCCGTTCAAGCAGCAGCAGCGCGCGGAGCAACAGCCCCCCGTCCTTGCCGAACCGTGAGCGATAGAGTTCCGGACAGAGATCATGATGGTCGAAGACGAACTTCTTGCCGAACGGCTTGTAGAACAGCGCGAGCGCCCAGTACGTGTCCGGCGGGTTACACGCCTGGATCACGTCGAATCCGTGCCGGCGGGCCACGGCGACGGACAGGACAGCGGTTCGCACCCAGCAGTAGCCGAACTCGAAAACGTAACTGAGTACACCCTGGGTCCGGGGTGCGCCGCGATAGGTCCAGATGCTGACACCGTCGACGATCTGGTGACGCCGCTGCCCCGGGCCCCGTGGGCATATTACGGCGACCTGGTAGCCCTGGTTGCGAAGCGCCTGGCATTCCTGCCACGTCCGATGGTCGATCAGAATCGGCAGGTTCTGAACTACGATCAGAACCCGTCCTGCGTCGCCAACGTCGGGAGATTCGGTTGAGTCGGCGTCAGGCGCCGACGTGAGAGTATTCGCAGCCGTAGCCAACGAGATAGTCCCGTCGCGTGTCTGTCCCACATTTTTCTCCCGAAGATGAACGACCCCGTTGCCCGCGGACTGTGGACCCATCCCTCCCTTTCCGCTATGGCGAGGCTAGCGGCCGGCCTGGGCATCACCGGCGATTGAAAAACTTGCGTGTCGCGTCTTGGTGCCGGGCTCGGCCGATTCTCGCCACAGGAACGACAGAACTGACCGTTGGGGGCGGCTTATTCCAGCCATGCTGTTTGACGACGGCAGCCATGGCCGCCATGGATGCCGTGTTCGCGCCTTTAATGCCCGGGTCACTCTCGCGCTTTTTGACGCAAAGCCGCTCCTGGCAGCGGACCGCCAGTGACTTGTCGTGCGTTCCTCGGCTTTCTGGTCAGCTTACCGAATCAGACGGTCATCGAATCAGACGGTCCCGGATCAGACGGTCGACGATGCGCGGCCGGCGAGCAGTCCCAGCGACCCGGCCGCCTCCGTCAGGCCGGCTCGGGCGTCGGGGTGGGCGACGTGGTCGATGAGTCGGGCGGTCTGTTCGTGCTGACCACGCCCCCACACGGCCGCGGTCCCGTTCTCGGAGACGACGTAACTGTGCTGGAAACTGGTGACCGGGCTGGTAAGCCGCGGCAGCACACAGGAATCCCCCGACCGGGCATGCCGGCTCGGCAGGGCGATGATCGCCTTGCCGTCGGCCGCGTGCAGCGCGCCGACGACGAAGTCGGACTGCCCACCGAAGCCGGAGTAGATGCGGTTGCGGATCCAGGACGCGTTCGCCTGCGCATACAGGTCCACCTGCAGCGCGGTGTTGATCGAGGTCATCCGCGGCTGCCGGGCGATGACCCCCGGGTCGTTCACGATCTCGGTGCGTACCAGCAGCAACCGCGGATTGCGGTGCGCCCACGAGTAGAGCTCGGCCGACCCGAACAGGAACGAGGTCCGCAGCGGTGTCCCGGCGGCCAGCGCGCCGGAGGCTTCGAGCGCGAGCATGCCATCGGAAAAGGCCTCGGTCCACACGCGCAGATCCCGCCGGTCGACGAGGGCCGACAGCGTGGCGTTCGGGACACCGCCGATGCCGAGCTGCAGGGTCGCCCCGTCCTCGACGAGCGCGGCGACCCGCTCGCCGATCTGCCCGCGGACGTCGTCGACGAGCGTGACCGCGGGGCTGGCGAGCGGCTGCTCCACCTCCACGGCGAGGTCGACGTCGTCGATGCTCAGTTCACCGTCGCCGAAGGTGTAGGGCATCGACGGGTTGAGCTGGGCGACCACTAGTCCCCCGTGCGCGCGGGCCGCCTCGACCGCGGCCGGCAGGATGTTGACTTCGGTGCCGAGCGAGACCTTCCCTCCGTCGGGCACGCTGGTGTGCAACACGACGACGTCGGGCCGGTGGGTGGTCGCGAGCAGGCGGGGTACGAGGCTGAGCCGGTTGGGCAGGTAGTCGAGGCCGGGCACGTTGCGCATCGCCGGGCCGACGAACGCGGTCTCCGGCGTCACGCCGTCGCGCTCCGGCACGCCGCCCTGAGCGTTGATCATGAAGAGGCGGTATTCACTCACCACCGCGTCGATCACACGCAGCGCGACGAGCGGGGTAGCGAAGTTCCCCGCCGCCACGACCCGCGGCGTGGCCGACCGCCATCGGCCAGGACCGGCTACCCCAGGATCGGCTACCCCAGGACCGGCTCCACCGCCCGCACCGGAGCCTGCGGCGAGATGGGTCTCGACGCGGCGACCGAACTCCGCCTCGCTGACGATATCCATACCCGCATGGTGGCGTACCGGTGCGCGGCCGGCGAAGAATGGTCATCACCTCATCCCGCGGCTCATGCCGGCCCAGGCCCGGTCGGTTATCGTCTTGAGAACATGGAGTCCGAACGGGACCTCGCCTCCGCGGACGAAGGGACCTCCGATCTGGCCGGCACCGCACCGCCGCCAGGACCGCCGGGAGAGCTGATCTTTCCCGCGGTCGCTCGACTCGAGCTCGACGAGCTTCTCGCCCAACTGGTGGACCGGGCCCAGGACGTTCTGGCCACTCAGAGCCGGCTGCACGGCCTGCTGCGAGCCAACCGGATGATCACCGCCGACCTCAGTCTCGACGTGGTGCTACGGCGCATCGTCGAGTCCGCGTGCGAGCTGGTCGACGCCCGCTACGGCGCGCTCGGGGTAATCTCCCGTGACGGTCGGCTCGAACAGTTCGTGCACGTCGGGATGGACCCGGGACTCGTCGAGACGATAGGGCGGCTGCCCCGGGGAGACGGCGTGCTGGGCCTGCTCATCGCGGAACCGCAGCCGGTGCGCCTCGACGACATCGCCGACCACCGCCAGGCGGTCGGTTTCCCCCCGGGCCATCCACCGATGCGGGCCTTCCTCGGGGTGCCGATCCGGGTCCGCAACGAGGTCTTCGGCAATCTCTACCTCACCGAGAAACGCGGCGGTCGGGTGTTCACCGCGGAGGACGAGGAGCTGGCGCTCGCGCTGGCCGCGAACGCCGGTGTGGCGATCGACAATGCCCGGCTGTTCGGGGAGGCCCAACATCGCCAGCAGTGGTCGCAGGCGTCCGCCGACATCACCCGGCATCTGCTCGCCGACGGCGACGACCCGCTGGAACTGATCGTCCAGCGGGCCCGCGACGTCGCCCGCGCGGACACGACGGCGCTGGCTCTCGGGTCGGAGACGGCGACCGAGCTGTCCTTCGACGTCGCCGCCGGGCAGGACGCGGACCTGCTGCGGGGCCGGCGGGTACCGATAGAGAGCTCGCTGGCCGGCCACGCGGTACGCGACCATGCGCCGCTGGTCGTCGCCGACGTCCGCGAACTGGCCGAATCCGAGGTCCACGACCTCGACATCGGGCCAACGATGATCGTTCCGCTGATCACGTCACATGTCACGTCCGGGGCGCTGATCCTCGCCCGGCGCCGTGGCGGTGACCTGTTCACGGACGCGGACCTGGAGCTGGCGGCCGCGTTCGCCGCGCACGTCGCGCTCGCGCTGGAACTCGCCCGCTCCCGAGCCGCACGCGGCCGGCTGTCCCTGCTGGAGGACCGCGACCGGATCGCCCGCGACCTGCACGACCACGTGATGCAACGCCTGTTCGCGGTGGCGATGGGCCTGCAGGGCCTCGCGGCCAGCGAGGAGCGGCCCACCCGGGCGGAGCGGATGAACACCTACGTGGAGGATCTCGACGAGACGGTACGGGAGATCCGCCACACCATCTTCGAGCTGCGGGGCCGGGCGGCACCGGCCACGGGCAGCGGCCTGCGGGCGCAGATCCTGGGCGTCATCGACGACATGACCGGCGCGTTCGGCTTCACCCCGCGGGTCCGGCTGGACGGACCGGTGGACACGATGATCGGTCCCACCCTCGGCGACCATCTGATCGCGGTCGTGCGTGAGGCGCTGTCCAACGCCGCCCGGCATGCCAAGGCGGGCAGTGTCGAGGTGACCGTGACCGCCGCGAGCGGCGCCGTCACCGTCGACGTGCTGGACGACGGGGTCGGCATCGGCTCCACCACCCGCCGCAGCGGGCTGGCGAACATGCGGGCCCGGGCGCAGGACCTCGGCGGGACCTTCGAACTCGGCCCGGGCCCCGACGGCGGCACCCAGCTGCGCTGGTCGGTGCCGACCAGCTGACCCGTCCGCAGATCCGCCAGCCGACGGATCTCTGCGTTCCCGGCGGGAGCTCAGGGAGTCACCGTCTTCTCCCCGTCCAGGAAGAGGTCGACGCGCTCTTCGTAGAAGCAGACCAGCCCGGCGATCCGGGCGCTCTCCGGGAACGGGGTCCGGTAGGTCCAGACGAGATCGGGGTACGTCTTCCCGTCGATCTCGACCGAGTAGTACTCGGCGTGCCCCTTGTAGGGGCAGCTGGTCCGGGTGTCCGAGGGGCGGAGCAGGTCCTGCCGGGCGTCGGTGAGGGAAAAATAGTAGCGGGGCGGCAGGCCCGTCTCGAACAGGATGACGGGTCTGCGCGAGTCCGCGACGGTCACCCCGTCAACCTCGACCCGCACGTGCCGGGAGCTGGCGAGAGCGTCCACCCGGGTGTACGGGCTGCGCGGATGGACGTAGACCGGCTCGTCCTCCTCGAACCACCCGTCCATCGCGTTCCAGTCGAAGCGGACCAGGTCGCGCAGCCCCTCCAGCGGTGACTGCGGGTAGGACCAGGCCGCCTCGGGGGCGGTCGTCCCCGCCACGACGACGTCGTAGTAGACCGCCTCCCCCCGACTCGGCGAGTGCTCCACCCGCCCGGTAGGCGCCAGGGTCGCGCCGACGTCCGCTCTCGGCAGGTAGTACACAGGATGGTGGGGATTTTCCCAGACCAGCGCCGGGCGCGCCGTGTCCGCGACCAGCTGGCCGCCCAGATACGCCCGCACCCGCTTGCGGCCCTGTTCGAGCCGAACCCGCCCTCGTGCCTCAGTCGTCATCCGCTCGCCTCCCGTCCTCGCATTCAAACCGGCCCCTCCCGGGACCGGTTTCTTCTCTGGGCCAACCGGCGCGGCGCCCCGCGCCTTCCCGCCCCCCGTGTCACCGGGAAGCACGCGGGCACGTGACAACCAGGAAGAACTCATCCGAGGAGAGCTCGTCGGACGGAGGCCGAGATGACCACCACAAGAACCTGGACCGTGCAGATCTCCCTGACGGAGCAGGACGGCCGTACCCAGGCGGACGCGGCCCTGCACGGCAGCCGCCCGCGACGATCTACACGGGACGGGACAGGCCCGGCTGCACCCCGGGGAGCCCGACGTTCCCGAGATCGGGGACGAGGTGGCCGCCGCGCGCGCGTTGTCGGAGCTGGCACACCGCCTGCTCGACGCGGCCGCCGAAAATATCCAGGCGGCGATGGCGGGACCCGACCGGACTATGTGATCGTCGTCCGCCGCCGGCGGAGCCAGTGGAGCCGGCGGAGCCAGTGGAGCCGGCGGAGCCC
>NZ_CDWRCK010000025.1:0-14591 GCF_977927595.1 Frankia sp. CcWB3 | reverse complement strand
ACCGCCCGGATATGGCCAAACCCGGCTGAACCCCTCATCCGGGAGCATGAAACCATTCGTGTTACTTTCCGTGCTATGCCGGACCCTGCTCGCCGGACCGCTCGAGGAGAGGCGGGAAGTGACCGCACCGCACCTGCAGAACGACTCCGCCGACCACGTGCGGGTGCTTCCGCCCCGGCTCGACCCGCGGGGATCGAGGTCCGGCCGGTCGGGATCCGGGTCGGCACGCGGCGGGCGGTCGGCGAGGCGTCGCGGGTTGCTGGTGTTCCTGGCCTTCGTGTCCTGCATCGTGTTCGTGGCCACGGTGGGAGGCTGGGCCGCGTACTTCTATGTCGACGGCAAGGTCAACCGGATCGATCTCGGCCTCGGTTCGAGCGGCGACTCCGGCGGAGTGGGGAGCGCGAACTACCTGCTGGTCGGGACCGACAGCCGGGCCGGTACTGACGGTAAGTACGGGAACGCGCCGGGCCAGCGCTCCGACACGACGATCCTCGCGCACCTGGCGAAGGACGGGACCACCACGATGGTCTCGTTCCCCCGTGACATGTACGTGCTGATCCCCGAGTACACCGACGACGCCGGCAAACACCACAAGGCCTGGCACGATAAGTTCAACGCCGCGATCTCCGTGGGCGGCCCGTCGCTGTTGGTGCGGACGGTGCAGAGCCTGACCGGCCTGCAGGTCGACCACTACCTCTCGATGGACCTGGCGGGCTTCAGGGCAATCACCGACGCCATCGGCGGTGTCCAGGTCTGCATCAAGCCGTCGGGCACGGAACCGAGCCGCTACCAGGACGACCGCGGGCGGTGGCGGGTGAGCACGAACACCAACGACCCGATGAGCGGATTCGTCGGCGGGCCGGGGACGATCCAGCTCGGCGGCGACCAGGCCCTGGCCTTCGTCCGTCAACGCCACGGCCTGCCGGACGGCGACTTCGACCGCATCCGCCGGCAGCAGCAGTTCATCGGTGCGATGTTCCGCAAGATCATGACAGGCGACACCCTGACGAACCCGGTCAAGACCGAGAAGCTGATGTCGGCGGCGGCGAGCGCGCTCACCCTCGACGACCACACCAGCATCGCCGACCTGCGCAGCCTCGGGACCCGAGTCCGCGGGCTGGCCACCGGGGGCCTCCAGATGCAGACCGTGCCCGTCCACGCGCCGACCCGTGCCGAGGGGGCGCTCGACGACAACGGCAACATCCGCCTGCACGGAGTCCCGGCCTCCGTGCAGTTCTACCGGCCGGACGACCTGCAGCGCATCGTCGCGCCGATGGGTGGCAAGGTCGAGGGCGCGAGTTCTACCACCGACGCCGGGAGCAGGGGGACCGGTCCGGCGCTCGCTCCCGGCGCCGCCGCCGCGCCCTCCCAGGTCCGGGTCGCCGTCTACAACGGCTCGTCGCGGGCCGGACTCGCGTCCAAGGTCACCGAGCAGCTGACCGCCAAGGGCTTCCACGCCCGCAACGCCGGCAACGCCTCGGTCCTCACCCACGAGACCTCCCGGGTGGTCTACGCCCCCGGGCAGGAGGCCAAGGCGAACACTGTCGCCGCGGCAGTGCCCGGCTCGGTCCTGCTCGCCGATGCGAGCATCACCGGTGTCCAGCTCGTCCTGGGCTCCGGCTTCACCGCGGTGGTGACGCCGAGTGTGACGGCCAGTGGGACCGCGCCCGCGCCGGCGGCACCAGCGGCCGGACCAGCGGCGCCGGGAGCGCAGGTGGGTGCGCCCTCGCCGGGCGCACCCACCTGCACCTACTGATTCTCCTGGTCCCGCCGGTAGAGTCCCACCGGCCCACGGGACCGCGGTCCGCCCGCGTGGCTTGCACTACTCTTCCGGGATGTGCACGTCTTCCGGGGTGTGCACGGATGGCCGCCTCCTCTGGCCGCGGTCGGGGGTCAGCCAGGTCGCTCCCCCAGCTCCACCCCGCACAGCCAAGGCCGAGCCTCCGGCCGGCGTCCCTCCCGGAGAGGAACTCACGTGCAGATCACGGATTCAGTCGCCGTGGTGACCGGCGGGGCTTCCGGCCTCGGCCTTGCCACCGCCACCCGGCTTGTCGACGCTGGTGCCAGCGTGGTCCTCCTCGACCTCCCGTCCTCGAACGGCGCGGCGGTCACGGAGAAGTTCGGCAGCTCGGTGCGATTCAGCCCCGGCGACGTCACCTCCGAGCAGGACGTGACGGCAGCTCTGGACGTGGCAGCCGAGCTGGGCCCGCTGCGCATCGCCGTCAACTGCGCCGGCATCAGCAACGCCGCCAAGACACTGAGCAAGGAAGGGCCGTTCCCGCTGACCATCTTCGAGCGGGTCGTCAAGGTCAACCTGATCGGCTCATTCAACGTCATCCGGCTCGCGGCCGAGCGGATCAGCAGGACCGAGGAGATCGACGGCGAGCGTGGCGTCATCATCAACACCGCGTCCGTGGCGGCGTTCGAGGGCCAGATCGGGCAGGCCGCCTACTCGGCGTCCAAGGGCGGCATCGTCGGCATGACGCTGCCGATCGCCCGCGACCTCGCCAGTCTGAAGATCCGCGTGGTGACCATCGCCCCTGGCCTGTTCGACACCCCGCTGCTCGCCTCGCTGCCGGAGCCGGCTCGCGTCTCCCTCGGCCAGCAGGTCCCGCACCCCTCGCGCCTGGGCTCCCCCGACGAGTACGGCCTGCTCGCAACCCAGATCATCGCGAACCCCATGCTCAACGGCGAGACCATCCGCCTCGACGGTGCCATTCGGATGGCACCCCGCTGAACGGGTTCACAGCGCCGCGAGCTGCTCGGCGAGGCGCGCAATCGAGGTCTCGGCGTCGAGCAGCCGCTGGCGGGTCTTTTCGACCACGGCGACCGGCGCGCGGCCGGTGAAGTTCGGGTTGGCGAGCTTCGCGGCGACCTGCTCCTTCTCCCTGCCGGCCTCGGCCAGCAGCTTGCTCAGCCGCGCCCGTTCGGCCGCCGTGTCAAGCGCGCCGGACAGGTCCAGGGCCACGCTGACCGATTCCAGGGCGACGGCGGGCCAGTCCCCCGGTAGTCGGTCGGCGACCGTGAGGTCGAGGGAGCACAGCGCCCCGATCTCCTCCCGCCACCCGGCCAGACCCCCAGCGCCGGCCGGGCCACCCGGACCGACCCGGCCACCTGGACCGACCCGGCCACCTGGACCGACCATGACCGCGGCCACCCGCCGGCCGGGGCGCAGCCGCTGGTTCGCCCGGAACTGCCGCAGCCCCGTCACGACCCGCCGGAGCCGGTCGATCTCGGCCTCGGCGGCCGGATCTGCGCGGCCGGCGATCGAGACCGGCCAAGGCGCGGTCACCACCGTCGTCCCCCCGGTCAATGCCGTCCACAGTTTTTCGGTCACGAACGGGATGACCGGATGCAGTAAGCGCAGCAGGACGTCGAAGCAGCGGCCCAGCACGGCCCGGGCCGGGTCCGCCGCCGGGCCACCCGCCCGCAGCGGGATCTTGGCCAGTTCGAGGTACCAGTCGAAGAGCTCGTCCCGGGCGAAATGGAAGAGCGTCTCGCAGGCCCTGGCGAACTCGAACTGTTCGTAGTAAGTGTCGACGTCGGCCACCACAGCCCGCAGCCGGGAGAGAATCCACCGGTCCGCGGCGGACAGCGGCCCGCCGGCGAACGGGTCCGCGGTCGGGTCGGCGCCGTTCATCAGCGCGAAACGGGTGGCGTTCCAGAGCTTGTTGACGAAGTTGCGGCTGGCGTCCACCGCCTCCTCGGACAGCGGGACGTCGGCCCCGGGATTGGCTCCCCGGGCCAGGGTGAAACGCAGCGCATCCGCGCCGTGGGAATCGATGAGCGCCAGCGGGTCGATCGCGTTTCCCCAGCTCTTGCTCATTTTCTTGCCGTGCACGTCCCGGATGAGCCCGGTCAGCGCCACTGTCCGGAAGGGCACGTCGGGCATCGTGTAGGAGGCGAGCATCATCATCCGGGCGACCCAGAAGAAAATGATGTCGTATCCGGTGAGCAGGACGGCGGTGGGATAGAAACGGCGCAGATCCGCCGTGTCCTGCGGCCAGCCCAGCGTGGAGAACGGCCACAGCCCGGACGAGAACCAGGTGTCGAGCACGTCGACGTCCTGGCGAATGCCGGTGGCGCCGCAGGTTCCGCAACGGTCGGGATCGAGCATCTCGTCCCCAGCGGGCGGCACGGTGACGTGCCCGTCCGAGCAGTACCAGACCGGGATGCGATGGCCCCACCACAGCTGGCGGCTGATGCACCAGTCATGCATGTCGTCGACCCAGCCGAAGAACCGCCCGGCGAGCTCCGGCGGGCTGATCGTGGTCCGACCGTCACGGACCATGTCCCCGGCGGCGCGGGCCAGCGTGGCGACCGCGACGAACCACTGCAGGGACAGCCGGGGTTCGACGACCGTCTGGCACCGGTCACAGTGCGGAACGGCGTGGAGGTAGGGCCGCCGCTCCGCAACGATGCGCCCCTCCGCCCGCAGTGCCGCGGTGATCGTGCTGCGCGCCTCGAACCGGTCGAGCCCCTGGAAGGGGCCGTGGGCGATGATGATGCCGCGCTCGTCCATCACAGTCAGGCTCGGCAGGCCGTGCCGCCGGCCGATCTCGAAATCGTTCGGATCATGGGCGGGGGTGACCTTCACCGCGCCGGTACCGAAGGCGGGATCGACGTGCTCGTCGGCGATGATCGGGATCCGCCGGCCCGTCAGCGGAAGCTCGATCTCGGTGCCGACGAGATGCGCGTACCGCTCGTCGCCCGGGTGCACGGCCACCGCCGTGTCACCGAGCATCGTCTCCACCCGGGTGGTCGCCACCGTCACCGGGCCGTAGGAGATCGAGACGAGCTCGCCCTCCTCCTCGAACGCGTCGACCTCGATGTCCGACAGGGCGGTCAGGCAACGGGGGCACCAGTTGATGATCCGTTCTGCCCGGTAGATGAGCCCGTCGTGGTACAGGCGGGCGAACATGGTGCGCACGGCCCGGCACAGGCCCTCGTCCATCGTGAACCGCTCGCGGGTCCAGTCGACGCCGGCCCCGAGGCGGCGCATCTGCTCGCCGATGGTGCCGCCGTAGGACTCCTTCCACGCCCACACGCGCTCGACGAACGCCTCGCGCCCGAGATCGTGCCGGCTCCTGCCCTCCCGCGCCAGCGCCCGCTCGACGACGTTCTGGGTCGCGATGCCGGCGTGGTCCGTGCCGGGCAGCCACAGCACGTCGTAGCCCTGCATCCGCCGCCGCCGGGTCAGCGCGTCCATGAGCGTGTGCTGGAAGGCGTGGCCCATGTGCAGCGAACCGGTGACATTGGGCGGCGGGATGACGATGCAGTATGGCGGACGCCCGGGCGCGCCGGTGGGAGTGAAGACACCCTGCTCGATCCAGCGCCGGTACAGCCCGGACTCTACCGACGACGGCGCGTACGTCGTCGGTAGATCAAGACGGATACCAGGCGTGGTCATGTGGGCCAGTGTATGAGGAGGCACCGACCTGATCGGCGGGAGAACCGACCGCGCTGGCTGGTGAGGACCCCTGGAAGCAGGGCTTCGGCGGGTTCGGTCCGGACCGCTCGCGGGTAGACAGACAACCATGCGGCCTAGCCAAGGCGAGATCCCCGGGCGGATCTCCCGGGGGTGCTGAGGGTGCTGCGGTGCTGAGGGTGCTGCGCTGGTTCGCCCCGATCGCCCCGTTGCTCATACTCGCCCTGGTGGTCGGACTGCACCTGAGCAACCCGGAATGGAACATGCTCGGACTCGCGATTCTGAGCCCCATGCTCGCGGCCACGTTCGCCGGCCCCCGGCTGACCGCCGGCTACGGGGTGGCGGCGATCCTGGCGGGCATCCTGCTGAGTCTGCACAATGACCTGTTCGGCCGGAGCGGCGGTGGCCCGACGGCCCAGGTGGTCCGGTTGGTCGGGGTCACGGCCGGCGGAGTGATGGCCGTCCTGGTCAGCCGGTACAACATCCGACGCGAGACGAAGCTGCAGAACGTCACTCGGGTGGCCGAGGTGGCGCAGCAGACGATCCTCAGTCCCGTCCCGTCGTCGTCCGGCGGGCTGCGGTTCGCCGTCCGCTACGAGAGCGCCACCATGGAGGCCATGATCGGTGGGGATCTGTACGAGGTCGTCGACAGCCCGTGGGGAACCCGCCTGCTCATTGGTGACGTACGGGGCAAGGGGCTCGATGCCGTGCGGATCGCGAGCCGGGTGCTCAGCTGCTTCCGGCTGATGAGTCGACACACGGGCGACCTGCGCGATCTGCTGGCGAACCTCGACGCGGAGGTCGCCGATGTCAGCGGCCTGGACGACTTCGTCACCGCGGTCGTCGGACAGGTCGACGGCAGCCGTCTGACGCTGGCGAACGCGGGACATCCCGATCCCGTTCTCGTTCGTGCCGGGCAGGCGGATCTGCTCACCGTCTCGTCCAGGCTGCCACCGCTCGGGCTGATCACGGACGGGAGTAACGTGACGGACGCCGCGCTGCGGGCGGGGGATCGCCTGCTGCTCTATACCGACGGCATCACCGAGGCACGCGCCCCCACGACCGGTGCCTTCTTCCCCCTACTACCCGCGGTCGGGGCCGCGTTCGCCCACGCGTCACTCGACGAGGCGCTGACCGATCTCGCCGACCGGGTCCGGGACTGGACGCGATCGACACTGAACGACGATGTGGCGCTCCTGGCGGTCGAGGTTCCCGGACCGACCCGGCACGCCGGCCCAACCGACGATCGGGTGATCACTGGGAACTGTCGGCGACCCCCTTGGCCAGCCGGTCCGCCCGCTCAATCCGTTCGTCGATCTCGTCACGGAAGGCCACCAGCCGGCTGATTTTCTCGTCGATCTCGACACGGAGCCTCCGGTAGGCCGACGTGCCCTCGGTCAGCAGCCGGATGCGGTCCGCGTTGTCGGACGCCGCGTGGTACTCCTGCCGGACCTGGGCGAGACGATCCTCGTAGGCGAGGATCGTGCGGATCTCGTCCAGGTTGAAGCCGAGCAGCGTCTGCAGCTCGCGGATGCGCCGCACCCGGGCGAGGTCGGAATCCGCGTACAGCCGGTTCCCGCCCAGGGTGCGCCCAGACGGGGTGAACAGCCCCACCTCCTGGTAGTACCGCAGGGCCCGCACCGAGACGCCCAGCTCCTGCGCGGCCTGACCGATCCCGCGCAGGTCACGAGCCGCGTCCTTGGCCGCGTCCCTGACCGCGCTCTTGGCTGCGTCGCCGTCCCGCACCAGGCGATTGTCCCGCATGACGCCATCGGCCCGCATGACGCCATCGGCGGCTCTGATCATCGACGTCGGGGCCTTTCTCGCGCTCAGCCTGTCCCGCGCTCGGCATGTCTCGCGGCCTATCGCTCGGCGACCAGGGGGCTGCTCGGAAGAGCACTCCCGGCACCGTCCTCCATCGCCGCGATGTCGCCCGCGCCGGCCAGCCCCTCGGCCGTCTCTTCGAGCAGTGGACGGCGCACGTGCGGCCGGTCCTTCCCGCGCAGCCAGGAGAAGCCCGCGGCGACCAGGCAGACGACGGCGGCGAAGGCGAGGCGCAAACCGTCACCGAACGGCCCGGAGATGATGTTCGGGAAGAAGGTGTGCCCGGTGAGGAAGTCGGCCTTCGCCGGGTCGAGCTGCGACAGGGTGTCCGGGCCGAGCAGTCGCTCGGTGGGGTTGTACCCGAGGAATGCGGCGAACAGGCTGCCGATCGGCGGCAGGTTCGCCAGCTCGTGCGCCTTCGCCGGGGAGACGCCCTGCCCGACAAGCCCGGAGTACATGGCGTCCGGAAGGCTGGCGGCCAGCCCGAGCGCGATGATGGTGAAGAAGACACCGATGGACAGCACGCTGGCCGAGTTCTGGAACGTGTTGAGCATGCCGGCACCGGCACCGCGCTGGTTGGGCGGCAGGGTGTTCATCACGCTGCTGGTGTTCGGCCCCGCGAACAGGCCCATGGACAGGCCCATCAGCAACATGATCAACGCGAACCACGGATAGTCGAAGTCGATGGGAATGGCGTCGAACAGCAGGAACGCCACCGCCGTGATCACCAGCCCCAGGGTGGCGAACGGACGCGCACCGTAGCGGTCGGCGAACCGGCCGGCCAGCGGCCCCGCCACCAGGAATCCGACGGTCACCGGAATCAGGTAGATACCGGCCCACAGCGGGGTCTTCTCGAAGCTGTAGCCATGCAGCGGCAACCAGATCCCCTGCAGCCAGATGATCAATATGAACTGCAGACCACCACGGGCGAGCGCGCCGAGCAGGGCCGCGATGCTGCCCATGGTGAAGGTCCGGCTCCGGAACAGGTCCAGGCGGAACATCGGGTCGGCGGAGCGCAGCTCGATGACGACGAAGCCGATCAGCACCGCGAGACCGCCAAACAGGCAGCTCAGCACGAACGGCTTGGTCCAGCCCATCGTGTGACCGCCATAGGGCTGCAGCCCGTAGACGATGCCGGTCAGGATCGCGATGAGGCCGACCGCGAACGTGATGTTGCCGGCCCAGCTCGATCCGGGCCTGGGTGCGCGCCCCGTTGTCGCGCAGCTTCAGGTAGGCCCAGGTCGTCCCGAAGATGCCGAACGGCACCGAGACAAGAAAGACCAGATGCCATTCGACCGGCGCCAGCAAACCTCCGATCAACAGCCCCAGAAATGATCCGACGATCGCCGCGACGCCGTTGACCCCCAGGGCGAGCCCGCGTTCGTTCTCCGGGAAGGCGTCAGTGATGATCGCGCTGGAGTTGGCGAAGAGGAAGGCACCGCCCACGCCCTGCAGCACCCGCATGATGCTGATCCACCAGGCGGCTGCCGTGCCATGCATCCAGGTGACGGCGAGCAGGATCGAGAACAGCGTGAAGATCGCGAAGCCGAGGTTATACATCCGCACCCGGCCGAACATGTCGCCGACCCGCCCCAGACTCACCACGAGCACCGAGGTGACCAGCAAGAATCCCATCAGGATCCAGAGGAAGTACGAGGTGTTCTCCGGTGCGAGCGGGTCTATCTCGATTCCCCGGAAGATGTCCGGAAGGGCGATGAGAAGAATCGAACTGTTGATCGTCACCATCAGGATGCCGATGGTCGCGTTCGACAGCGCGATCCACTTGTAGTTGTCCGGACCGGGCCGGGCCAGGACCTCGTCGGCCCCGAGCGGCAGGATGCCGGCGGCGGTGTCGGAAGTCGTCACCGCACGAAGGTAGCGTCTCCATCTAACGTCAGCGGTAGATGTGACCTGGTTCATAGCGGTGCTTACCGTTCACCCGCTACGCAGCCGGTGGTCAAGCGCGGTGTGCCGCTGGCCGTGACCGGCGGCCCGCACCGCCTGGCCGATCGCCCGGCGGGACCCCACCAGCACGACCAGCTTCTTCGCCCGGGTGACGGCCGTGTAGAGCAGGTTGCGTTGCAGCATCATCCAGGCGCTGGTGGTGAGCGGGATGACGACCGCGGGGTACTCACTGCCCTGGGAGCGGTGGATCGTCACCGCGTAGGCGTGGGTCAGCTCGTCGAGCTCCCCGAAGTCGTAGTCGATGTCCTCGTCCTCGTCGGTCCGGATGGTGAGCGTCTGGTTTTCCACATCCAGCGCGGTGACCACGCCGAGAGTGCCGTTGAAGACCCCGCTCGCGCCCTTGTCGTAGTTGTTGCGCACCTGCGTGACCTTGTCGCCGACCCGGAACGTCCGGCTGCCAAAGCGCCGCTCGGCCACGTTCGGGCGGGACGGCGTCAGGGCCTCCTGCAGCAGGGTGTTCAGCGCGCCGGCCCCCGCCGGGCCGCGGTGCATCGGGGTCAGCACCTGCACGTCCCGGCGCGGATCGAACCCGAACTTCGCCGGGATCCGCCGGGCGACCACCTCCGCGGTGATCTTCGCCGCCTCCTCCGCCTCCGCGGCGGCGAACAGGAAGAAGTCGGGCAGTCCCCGGACCAGCGGATAGTCGCCGCGGTTGATGCGGTGCGCGTTGGTCACCACCCCGGACTCGGTCGCTGCTCGGAAGACCTGGGTGAGCCGGACATGCGGGATCGGCGTCCCCTCGGCGAGCAGGTCGCGCAGCACCTGGCCGGCACCGACCGACGGCAGCTGGTCGACGTCGCCGACCAGCAGCAAATGCGCGCCGGGCGGAACCGCCTTGGCAAGCTTGTTCGCCAACAGCAGGTCGACCATCGACGCCTCGTCGACGACGATCAGGTCGGCGTCGAGCGGGCGGTCCCGGTCGAAGGCGGCGTCACCGCCCGGCCGCAGCTCCAGCAGCCGGTGCACCGTCGATGCCTCGTGCCCGGTCAGCTCGGTCAGCCGCTTCGCGGCCCGGCCGGTCGGCGCGGCGAGGATCACCTTCGCCTGCCGGGCCAGCGCGAGCGTCACGATGGAGCGGACGGTGAAACTCTTGCCGCAGCCCGGTCCCCCCGTCAGCACGGCGACCTTGGACGTCAGGGCAAGCTGCACCGCATCGCGCTGTGCCGGCGCGAGCTCGACCCCGGTCCGCTCCCGCAGCCAGCCCAACGCCCGGTCCCAGTCCACCGAGGCAAAGGCGGCCAACCGGTCCGCGCCGGTGTTCAGCAGGCGGCGCAACTGGCCGGCGACGGAGATCTCGGCCCGGTGGAAGGGCACCAGGTAGATCGCGGCCGTCGGCGTCGCCGGATCCTCGCTCGGAACCTCCTCCCGGACGACCCCGTCCTCGGCGACCAGCTCCCCCAGGCACTCGATGACGTCGCCGGTGTCGACCTGGAGAATCTGCACGGCGTCGCTGATGAGCCGGGGTTCGGGCAGAAAGCAGTGGCCACCGCCGTCGGTGGCCTCGGACAGCGTGAACAGCAGGCCAGCCTTGATCCGCTGCGGACTGTCATGCGGAATCCCCACCGCCTTCGCGATGGTGTCCGCGGTGCGGAACCCGATGCCCCAGACGTCCGTGGCCAGCCGGTAGGGCTCATTGCGCACCACACCGATCGACGCGTCCCCGTACTGTTTGTAGATCCGCACCGCCAGCGAGGTGGACACACCCACCCCCTGAAGAAAGACCATCACCTCCTTGATGGCCTTCTGTTCCTCCCACGCCTCGGCGATCGCCCTGGTACGCTTCGGGCCGAGCTTCGGCACCTCGATGAGCCGTTCCGGCTCCTTTTCGATGACGTCCAGCGCCGCGACCCCGAAATGCTCGACGATGCGTTCGGCCAGGCGCGGACCGATGCCCTTGATGAGGCCCGAGCCGAGATAGCGCTGCACGCCCTGGACGGTCGCCGGCAGCACGGTCGTGTAATCCTCGACCTGGAACTGGCGGCCGTACTGCGGGTGCGAGCCCCATCGCCCCCGCATCCGTAGCGACTCCCCCGGCTGCGCGCCGAGCAACGCCCCGACGACGGTCACCAGGTCGCCGCCGCGCCCGGTGTCGACCCGCGCGACCGTGTAGCCGGTCTCCTCGTTGGCATAGGTGATCCGTTCCAGCACCGCATCGAGGACCGCGCCACGGAAGGGTTCGCGTCCGGTCATGGCAGCCGCCGGGACGCCGGGACGATGAGAATCACCGCTTCCTCGGGGTGGGACAAGACGATCTCCAGCTTCGGATGGGGTAGCAGGGTAACGGACCGAGCGGGGCAACGAACAGAGCGGCCGGGGCGGGCGGTGTCCGCCCCGGACCGTGTGCCCATCCTGCCCTTCGGTCGATCGCCACCGTTCCCCGGCGCGGTCCGGCCGTCCCCTTCCGTGACCAGTACCGCGAAGTTAGGTCCGCCGGCATCCTTTTCAGACACCCTCGCTAGCTCAAGGGGCGCCGCTGTTCCTCGTCAAGTGCCCGACGCAACCGGGTGACCACGGCGTCCACGCCGGCGGAGGTGCGGAATACGACGACGGCTGTCCCGGCTTCGGCAGGTGTTTCGAGATGCTCGAGCGCCACCTCCATCGCACGGTTGCACTCCTCGCCGGGGGAGGTGGTCTCGCCTCGGAGCCAGCGTCGGAGCACATGGTTGTGGGCGGTGACGATGGCCGCGGACACCAGCTCGGCACGCAGGGCGCCGTCGGGCTCGTTGCCCATCCAGTCGCGCAGGAACCTGGCGAACAGGCGCTGATACTGCCGGATGCCGGCCACCTCGCGGGCGCGGAGTACAGGGACGGTGCTGGTCAGGCGGTAGCGGGCGAGGGCGAGCTCGCCCTCGGCGAGGTAGTGCTGCAGCACGATGCGGGCGGCCTCCGCGAGAGCGAGCCCGCGGGTCTCTGGAGCGGCGGTCGCGAGCCGGGCTTCGATGTGGCCGAGCAGCACGTCGTGCTCGGGAAAGATCACGTCCTCCTTGGACCGGTAGATCCGGAAGAACGTCGTCCGACCGACGCCCGCGCGTTGCGCGATGTCGTCGACCGTCGTGCCCTCGAAGCCACGCTCCTCGAAAAGCTCGAACGCCGCCGCGACGAGCCTGTCCTTGGCCAAGCGGGCCGGCTGCTGCTCCACGGCACCGAAATTACTTGGTGGTACGTAGTTCCACAACTATGATACTGCGTACCACCACCGTGGAGGAGGAGCCAGGTGAACGCCATCAACAAGGTCGGTGTCGTCGGCTGTGGCCTGATGGGTGCCGGGATCGCCGAGGTCTGCGCCCGCGCCGGCAAGGACGTGGTCGTCGTGGAGATGACCACGCCCGCCGTGGCCGCGGGACGGCAGCGTCTGGAGACATCACTGTCCCGCGCGGAGAGCCGCGGCAAGGTGGCCAGCGCCGCGGAGGTGCTCGCACGCATCCAGGTCGTCGAGGACATCGAGGCCCTGGCCGACCGCGGCCTCGTGGTGGAGGCGATCGTCGAGGACGAGACCGCCAAGTCCGCGCTGTTCAAGCGACTCGACGACGTCGTCAAGGACCCGGACGCGGTGCTGGCCTCCAACACCTCCTCCATTCCGATCATGAAGCTCGCCGTGGCCACCGAACGGCCCACCCACGTCCTGGGTATCCACTTCTTCAACCCGGTCCCGGTGCTGTCCCTGGTCGAGCTGGTGCCGAGCCTGCTGACCGACCCGGAGACGACCGAGCGGGCGCGGGCGTTCGTGCAGGACGATCTGGGCAAGCACGCCATCGACTGCCAGGACCGGGCGGGCTTCGTGGTCAACGCCCTGCTGATCCCGTTCGTGCTCTCGGCGATCCGGATGCTGGAGTCCGGGTTCGCCACGGCCGAGGACATCGACCAGGGACTAGTCCGTGGTGCCGCCCACCCGCAAGGACCACTGGCGCTGGCTGACCTGATCGGGCTGGACACCACCAAGGCGGTGGCCGAGTCGCTGTACGAGGAGTTCAAGGAACCCCTCTATGCGCCGCCGCCGCTGCTGGCCCGCATGGTCGACGCTGGCCTGCTGGGCCGCAAGACCGGCCGTGGCTTCTACACCTACTGAGCGCCCTAGTAACTGAAGTAACTGAGCGCCCTGGTAAGCGACCTAGCGAGCGAGGAACCCATGACCGCCACCGACTTCGACCTGTACCGACTCAGCGACGAGCACCTCGAGCTGCGCGACGCCGTACGCACCCTGGCCTACGACAAGATCGCGCCGTACGCCACCCACGTCGACGCCCACAGCCGGTTCCCGCAGGAGGCCTACGACGCGCTGGTGGCCTCCGACTTCCACGCGCCCCACGTCCCCGCCGAGTACGACGGCGTCGGCGCCGACGCGCTCGCCACCTGCATCGTCATCGAGGAGGTCGCCCGCGTCTGCGCGTCCTCCTCCCTGATCCCCGCCGTGAACAAGCTCGGCAGCCTCCCGCTCATCCTCGGCGGCACCGACGACCTGAAACAGCGATACCTCCCACCGCTGGCCCGCGGCGAGGCCGCCTTCTCCTACGGCCTCTCCGAACGTGAGGCCGGCTCCGATACCGCTGCGATGAAGACCCGCGCCGTCCGCGACGGCGACCACTGGGTGCTCTCCGGGCAGAAGTCCTGGATCACCAACGCGGGGATCTCCGAGTACTACACCGTGCTCGCCGTCACCGGCCCCGACGGCCGACGCGGCGCCAACATCAGCGCTTTCATCGTGGAGAGCTCCGACCCGGGCTTCTCCGTCGGCAGCCCGGAGAAGAAGCTGGGCATTAAGGGCTCTCCGACCCGCGAGCTGCTCTTCGACGACTGTCGCATTCCCGAGGACCGTCTCATCGGGGAGCTCGGTCACGGCCTCCGGCTGGCACTGCGTACTCTCGACCACACTCGGGTGACCATCGGTGCACAAGCCATCGGCATCGCCCAGGGCGCGCTCGACCTCGCCCTGGACTACGTCAAGGAGCGCAAGCAGTTCGGCAAGCGCATCGCGGACTTCCAGGGGATCCAGTTCATGCTTGCCGACATGGCCATGGCGCTGGAGGCCGCGCGCCAGATGGTGTATGTCGCCGCCGCCAAGTCCGAGCGGGAGGACGCCGACCTCACGTTCTTCGGCGCCGCCGCCAAGTGTCTGGCGTCGGACACCGCCATGCAGGTGACCACCGACGCCGTACAGCTACTCGGCGGCTACGGCTACACCCAGGACTTCCCCGCCGAACGGCTCATGCGGGACGCGAAGATCACCCAGATCTACGAAGGTACCAACCAGATCCAGCGCATCGTCATGGCCCGCCAGCTCCTCGCCGGCTAACTCCGCTGGCTCTACCTAGACTTGTCTTCCGCACGTGCGTGCGATGAGCCAGCTGCTTGATCTCTTGTTCGGATCACGTCGGGG
>NZ_CDWRCK010000024.1:0-26503 GCF_977927595.1 Frankia sp. CcWB3 | reverse complement strand
ATGCTAGGAACACCACCCGCCGGCCCACCCGCCCTGTCGACGAGTGACGCGGCGCCCTCACATCGGTCCTACCGCTGCGATGGTACGTGTCGTAAGCACGACAGTACCGATCATGCCACGTGAATGTTGGGGACGGTGGCCGTGACGTGCGTGCCGAGCTGCGACGTCGGGCCGCGGGCCGCGCACCGGCTCACTCCCCCATCCGAGGGAGCGGGTGTCCCCCCGAACGGGGGAACACCCGAAACACCGTTGGGCCATCGGGCCAGCGGCGGACGCCCACCGGACCCACCACACACGGATCCGGCACGCACCGGACCCCCCGCACACCGGACTCGTGGCTCACAGGACCCACGGCGCCGGTCGTCCACACAGCAGCGCATGCCGCCGCTCGGCGCTGGCGTCGGTCAGACGCGCCACCTGGTCGATGACGACCCGTAGCCGTGCCGCATCGTCGGCGGCCATGCGGTAGGCCGCGCGCAACGACGGCTCGAGCACGTCCGGCGCGCCCCGGGAGAGCATCGCCACGAGCTCCGCGACCACCTCCCGCTGCCGGGACTGCCGGGCGCGGGCACCCGGCCGCTCCATCACATACCAGGCGGTGACCCCCTTGAGCGCCGTGCACTCGGCCACGGTGTCCGGATCCACCACCAGATCCGCGCCATAGCGCCGCAGCGGACCGTCGGGATGGCACACCCGGGTGGCACGGACCGCGCTGTGCGCGAACCGGGCGATGAGCTCGCTGGTCATCGCCCGCAGGGCGGCCTGGCCCCGGGCCGAGGTGATCTCGGAGCGGACCCACCAGGGCTGGCACCGCAGGGTGCCCAGGGCGGCCGCCACCGCCTCGGCGGACGGCCCCGGGTAGCGGACGGCGGTCGCGGCGGCGAGCTCCGCCCGGCGGCCGGAATCGTCGAGGGCGGCTAGATCGATGTGTCCGGCGACGACCCCGTCCTCGAGGTCGTGCACCGAATAGGCCACGTCGTCCGCCCAGTCCATGATCTGCGTCTCGATACAGCGCCGGCCGGCCGGTGCGCCCTCCCGGACCCAGCGGAGCACGGACAGGTCGTCGGCGTAGGCGCCGAACTTCGCGCTGTCCGCCCGGGGCCCAGGGCGGCGCGGCCACGGGTACTTCGTCGCTGCGTCCAGGGTCGCCCGGGTAAGGTTCAGGCCCGCGCTGCGACCGCCACGGTCGACGATCTTGACTTCGAGCCTGGTCAGCTCGCGCAGGCTCTGGGCGTTGCCCTCGAAGCCACCGCAGGCGGCTGCGGCCTCGTCAAGCGCCAGCTCGCCGTTATGCCCGAAAGGGGGATGACCCAGATCATGTGCGAGGCACGCCGCCTCGACCAGGTCGGGGTCCGCTCCCAGCTCCTCGGCGAGCTCCCGGCCCACCTGGGCGGTCTCCAGGGAGTGGGTCAGCCGGGTACGCGGGAAGTCGTCGTCGAGCGGGCCCACGACCTGGGTTTTTCCCGCCAGCCTGCGCAGCGCGCTGGAGTGCAGCACCCGGGCTCGGTCCCGGGCGAAGGGACGGCGCTGGGCCGGTGTGGCCTTCGGGCGTTCCACGACCCGACGGGCCGCGTCCAAGGTGTCATACCACTCACTGACCACGAGCTTGAGAGTATCGGCGCGATTCCGCGACCTCCGTCGAGCTCAGCGGCGATACTTTGTGCGCACCCTTCCCCGAATCGGCCCGGAGGCCCGCCGTGGACAAGATCATTAGATATGGGGCGATCGCGTTCCTCATCTTCTTCGTGGTGACCGCGCCCAACAGCGCGGCCAGTATCATCGACCGCGTCTTCGACTGGCTGCAGTCCATCGGTAACGGGGTGTCCCAGTTCGTAACCGATACCGCTCTGTAATGGCTACCCGGCCACTCTTGATGTCTGGGACACTGCGGGCGTGGTGAGACTCCAGCTTCCGGACCCGGCTCAGCGCGACACCAAGTACCTCGCGTCCCAGGAACGCCTGGTGATGATGGTGCGGTCACACTGGGCGGTCCTGCTACCTGTCTTCCTGCAGACCATCGGGGCCGTACTGCTCGCGCTCGTGGCGAACATCCTGCTCGCCTCGCAGGACGTTGACGCCGGCATCATCACCACGCTGCTGTGGTACTTCGCCCTCTTCATGATCTTGAGGATGCTGTGGGGGGTCGTCGATTGGCAGTTCGAGCACCTTATGATCACTGACAAGCGACTACTGAAGGTGTCCGGGATCTTCTTCCGCAAGGTCCAGACGATGCCACTGTCCAAGATCACGGATCTCACGTACAACCGGGACCCGCTTGGCCGGTTGCTCGGGTACGGCGAGTTCGTCGTGGAGTCCGCCGGCCAGGACCAGGCACTTTCCAAGATCAAGTTTCTGCCGCGCCCGGACCGACTCTACCTCACCCTGGTCGACATGACCTTCGGTGGAGCACCCGCCCCAGCCGGAGACGACTGACGGACGGCCCGCGGGACCGGGCCCGACGGGTTGGCGCAGGCCTGACCGGGTGCCCTGACCGGGTGCGAGGTACCCGTCGCCGGACGTCCCCACCGATCCTGCTCATGCTCACGCCTGGTCAGGCATGCGACAACGACGAAGGCGGGACCGGGGGATCTCCCCCGGTCCCGCCGGATGTCAGCCTTGTGCCTTCCCCCGCCCGCCGGCCGGCCGCTGGCCCTGGACGGGTCAGCGCAGCAGGCCGCGGGCAGCCTCGACGATGTGCTTCGCGGAGATGCCGGCCGCGTCCAAGAGCTCCTGCGACGCCCCGGAACCCGGCAGCGACCGCACCGCAAGATGACGGACCGACAGCGGCACGCTGCCGTCGCTGAGCGATTCCAGCACCGCGCTGGCCAGTCCGCCCTCCGGGTAGTGATCCTCGGTGACGACGATGCGCCCGCCGGTGGCCCGGGCGGCGTCGGCGAGCGTCGCCGCGTCGACCGGCTTCACGGAATACAGGTCGACCACGCGGGCCGCGATCCCCTCGGCCGCGAGCGTGCCCGCCGCGGCCAGCGACTCGTGCAGGGTGACACCGGCACCGATGAGCGTGACGGTGTCGGCGTCCGATCGGCGGAGCACCTTGGAACCACCGGGGGCAAACGGCTCGTCCGGGCCATAGAGCACGGGGTAGGCGCCACGGGTGGTGCGCAGGTAGCTGACCCCGGGCAGATCCGTCATCGCCTCGACGAGCTTCGCGGCGGACGTCGCGTCGCTCGGGTAGAGCACCGTCGAGCCGCCGACCGCCCGCATCATGGCGAGGTCCTCGAGCGCCATCTGCGACGGCCCGTCGGCGCCGATCTCGACTCCCGCGTGGCTGCCGGACAGCCGGATGTCGGCCTGGGAGATCGCCGCCATCCGGATGAAGTCGTAGGCCCGGGAGAAGAACGCCGCGAACGTGGAGGCGAAGGGCACGTAGCCACGCACCGACAGCCCGACCGCCGCCGCGACGAGCTGCTGCTCGGCGATGAAGATCTCGAAGAAGCGGTCCGGATAGATCTTGGCGAAGTCCTCGGAGTAGGTCGAGTTGCTGACCTCCGCGTCGAGCGCCACCACGTCGGTGCGGGCTCCGAGCGCGGCGAGCGCCTGGCCGTAGGCGCGCCGAGTCGCCACCTTGGCGCCGAGATCGTAGGTGGGCAGCGTGATGGCGGGCCGCTCGACCGGCGCCGGTCGGGGAAGGTCCGCGGGCGGCACCGGACCGCGAACCCGCAGGTCACGCAGGCCGCCGAGCTCGGCGATGGCGCGGTCGGCCATGTCGGCGGGGAACGGCTTGCCGTGCCAGCCCTCGACGTCCGCGGCCTCGGAGAAGCCCTCGCCCTTGCGGGTGCGGGCGAGGATGACGGTCGGCCGGGTGACGTCCTCGGCGTCGGCGAGCACCGCGTCGATCGCGGCGATGTCGTGGCCGTCGACGACGACCGCGCGGGCGCCGAAGGACTCCACCCGCTTGGCGTAGGTGTCGAGGTCCCAGCCGAGCTCGGTCGGGCCGCGCTGGCCGAGCCGGTTGACGTCGACGATCGCGATGAGGTTGGAGAGGTTGTAGTAGGAGGCCTTGTCCAGTGCCTCCCAGACCGAGCCCTCCGCCATCTCGCTGTCACCGCAGATCACCCAGACTCGGTAGGGCACTTTGTCCAGGTACTTACCGGCGAGCGCGACGCCCACGCCGTCGGGCAGGCCCTGCCCGAGCGACCCGGTCGCGACGTCGACCCACGGCAGGACAGGCGTCGGGTGGCCCTGGAGCCGCTCGCCGAAACGGCGGTAACCATTGATCAACTCGTCGTCACCGACGACCCCGACCGCCTTGAAGATGGAGTAGATCAGCGGGGAGGCGTGCCCCTTCGAAAAGATCAGATGATCGTTCGCCGGGTCCACCGGGTTGTCCCAGTCGTATCGAAGGTGGCGCGCGACGAGAACCGCCAGCACGTCCGCGGCCGACATCGACGAGGTGGGATGCCCGGAACCCGCCGAGGTGCTGCTGCGCACCGAGTCGACCCGCAGCTGCTGCGCGAGTTCCCGAACCGTCTCCAGGTCGGCCGTCCCGACCGTGCTCTCGGATACGGGAGTTGCCACACCAGTCTCCTTACAGTGTCGTTCCACACCCGGAAGGTAATCTCCGGAGGGTTCTCTCGCGCCTCGGGCAGCCGACTCCGCCGCTTTGCCTCACTACCACGTGTCGCACTACCCCCTCACCCGGCGATCCGAACCGTATCAGCGGCGGCCGGCGGCAAAGAGGGCCGAAGCGGGCCTTGATATGTCAGAGGCGTCACGGGTTCGTATCCGCTGCTGCTGACGAGCGTCGACCCGGTGTCAGACGGCCCGGGTGGTCACCGAAGGTGGTGATGCCTGGCGGAAGAGCTGATACCACCGGTAACCAATCCCCTCACGGATGATGTACCGGACCTGCGTGCCGAAGCCGTGGACGGCCGGCCCCCGGTCGGCCGGGGAGGTGACGGCGTCGACACCGAGGTCACGGGCCATCGTCCGGGAACGCAGGCTGTGCCAGGGAGCGGTGACCAGCACGGCGGTGTGCCAGTGCCGCGAGTTCATCAACCCGGCTACGGCGGTCAGCGACCCGAGCGTGTTCGAACCCTCGGGGAGGACGAGCACCCGGCTCGGGGGGATACCCCGCTGCCGCCGATAGGTCGCGCTGGCCTCGCCCTCGGTGTAACGGTCGCCCGGCTGCTTCCCACCGACCGTGATCACCTGAGGGGCGGCTCCCTCCCGGTAGAGCTCCAGCACGTGGTCGAGACGAGCGGCGAGGACCGCCGAGGGACGCCCGTCGTACTGCGAGGCACCGAGCACCACGAGGACGTCGGACCGGGGCCGATGATCCTCCCTGCCCACCCACCAGACCTGCAAAAACGTCACCACGGCGAGAACCATGATGCCGAGGAGGACAGCCGCCACCGCCCGCATCATCCAACGCCACCATGGCACGCGGTGCCAGGTCGCGCGAAACGGGTTGACGATGAGACGAGGACGGGACAGGCCCACGCGAACGAACAGTAGCGTCCCTATGGGCACACGACCGACATCATAGGGCAACTGCCCCGTTCATCCGCCCAACCCCGATCGGGATTCCAGCCCGGAAAGGGCAGGGAACGGGCCGGGCGGAAACTCACCCGACCGCCGACCGGCCGAGAACCGCGGCACGCCCGGCCTCCAGCCGGGCCACCGGCACCCGGAACGGCGAACAGGAAACGTAGTCGAGCTCGAGTTCGGCGAAGAAGTGCACGGAATCGGGATCGCCGCCGTGCTCGCCACAGACGCCGAGGCCGAGATCGGGCCGGGCGCCCCGCCCGGCCCGGACCGCCGTCCTCATCAGAGCGCCCACCCCGTCGCGGTCCACCGACGCGAACGGCGACCCGGCCAGGATGCCAAGGTCGAGATAGCGCGGCAGCAACGATGCCTCGACGTCATCCCGGGAGAAACCCCAGAGCAGCTGGGTGAGGTCGTTGGTGCCGAACGAGAAGAACTCGGCGCGGCGGGCGATCTGGTCCGCGGTGAGCGCCGCCCGCGGAACCTCGATCATCGTGCCGATCGGCAGGTCGATCTCCAAGCCGCTCTCGGCGCCGACCTCGGCTAGTACCCCGCGCACCCGGTCCCGGACGGCATCCAGCTCCGCCGCGGTGGAGATGAACGGAATCATGATCTCGGGACGGGGATCACCGCCCACGCGGCGGCAGCGCACCAGCGCCTCGGCGATCGCCCGCGCCTGCAGTTCCACCAGCCCCGGGACGGTGAGAGCGAGTCGGACGCCGCGGCGACCCAGCATCGGGTTGGTCTCGTGCATGCCCCGCAGGACCGCCAGCCTCGCCCGGTCGGCGTCGTCGACCGGGCTTCCGGCGGCGTCCGCGGCGGCGATCGACACGGACAGCTCGGTGAGGTCCGGGAGGAACTCGTGCAACGGCGGATCGAGCAGCCGAACCGTGACGGGCAGACCGTCCATCGCGGTGAAGATCTCGACGAAATCCTCCCGTTGCGGGGGAAGCAGCCGGCTGAGCGCCTCGGTCCGCTCGGCCGGCGTTCCCGCGAGGATCATCTGCTCGACCAGGGCACGACGGTCCCCGAGGAACATGTGCTCGGTGCGGCACAGCCCGATACCCGCGGCGCCGAACCGGCGGGCCCGCGCGGCGTCCGGCCCGGTGTCGGCATTCGCGCGGACCCGCAGCCGGCGGGACCGGTCGGCGTGCCGCATCAGCCGATCCACGGCGGCGACCAGGTCCCCGCCCGGCCGGGGATGGTCGAGGCGGCCGGAATGGCCGGCATGGTCGGGATGGCCGGCCTCGAAGTACTCGACGACCGGTGACGGGACGAGCGGTACGGGACCGGGGTATACCGCGCCGGTGGTCCCGTCGATGGAGAGGATGTCCCCCTCCCGCACGACCACGCCCCGCCCAGTGGTGAGGCGGCGACCGGCGGGATCGACCTCGATCTCCTCGGCCCCGCACACGCAGGTCCGGCCCAATCCTCTGGCGACGACGGCGGCATGCGACGTCCGGCCGCCCCGGGAGGTCAGGGTTCCGCGCGCCGCGAGCATGCCCGCGAGGTCGTCGGGGTTCGTCTCGCGGCGGACGAGGATGACCGGTCGGCCCTCGGCCGCCACCCGCACCGCCTCGGCGGCGTCGAAGACGGCCTCCCCCACCGCAGCCCCGGGCGCGGCGTTCACTCCCGTCGCGATCGGGGCGGGGCGGGCCGTGTCGTCGAAGCGCGGGAACATCAGGGTGGCGAGCTGGTCGCCGCTCACCCGGCACAGCGCCTCGTCATCGTCGATGACACCGCATTCGGCGAGCGTGGCGGCGATCCGGAAGGCCGCCGCGGCAGTGCGTTTGCCGACGCGGGTCTGCAGGATCCACAACCTGCCATGTTCGATCGTGAACTCGATGTCGCACAGGTCCCGGTAGTGCTTCTCCAAGCGCATCATGATCTCGCGCAGTTCGGTGAAGGATGCCGGGTCGATCCGCTCCAGCTCGGCGAGGGGAACCGGGTTACGGATCCCGGCCACCACATCCTCGCCCTGGGCATTGGGCAGATAGTCTCCGTACACGCCGGGTTCCCCGTTGCCCGGGTCCCGGGTGAAGGCCACCCCGGTGCCCGAGTCCGTTCCAAGGTTGCCGAACACCATCGCGACGACGCTCACTGCCGTCCCGAGATCGTCCGGAATGCGCTCGGTACGGCGGTACAGCCGGGCCCGCGGCCCGTTCCAGGAGTCGAACACCGCTCGGATCGCGAGATCCAGCTGCTCACGGGGATCCTGGGGGAAGGGACGGCCGGTGCGCTCGAGCACGATCCGCTGGTAGGTCGCGACGAGCGCCCGCAGGTCGTTCTCGTCGAGGTCGAGGTCGCTGCTGGTGCCCTTGGCCCGCTTCGCCGCCTCGAGAGCCGCGTCGAACGACGACTCGCCGACGCCGAGGACGGTCCGGCCGAACATGGCCAGCAGCCGGCGGTAGGAGTCCCAGGCGAACCGCGGCGAACCCGACTGCTCGGCCAGGCCCAAGACGGCCTGGTCGGTCAGGCCGATGTTCAGGATGGTGTCCATCATCCCGGGCATGGAGAACTTCGCGCCGGAACGCACCGACACCAGCAGCGGATCGTCGGCCTGGCCGAGCCGCCGTCCCCGGGCGGTCTCCAGAGCGGCAAGATGATGATCGATCTCCACCCGTAGCCCGACCGGTTCGCCGCCGGCAAGGTACTCCCGGCACGCCTGGGTGCTGATGGTGAACCCGGGCGGGACGGGCAGGCCGAGATTCGTCATCTCGGCGAGGTTCGCGCCCTTACCGCCGAGAAGATCCTTCATATCCTTGTTGCCCTGGTGGAAGCCATACACGTAGCGCGCCATGGTCGTCCCTTCCGCCCCGGAGTGATACCCAGACGCTAACCCGTGGTAACGGTATGCGCAGTCAGAATGCCCATGATCAGTAACCGGAAGCGGGCAGCGAGCCGAGAGCCTCCCAGTCGAGAGCTCCGGCCGTCAGGTCCCGGATCCAGGCCAGCAGACCGAGCCGCGCCGCCCGCACCGCCGGGTCGTCGGCCATCACCATCACCGCGTCGAAGAACGCGTCGACGGCGGCCGGCAGGTCTCCGGCTGCGGCGACCAGCTCATCGAGGGAGATCACTCCGGCCGGCGTCTCCGCGGTGACAGCCGAATCGGCGCCGGAGGGCGCGAGCCGCTGGGCGAGGGCTGTCACGACCTCCAGCAGGTCGATCTCGGCGGGTTCGGTGAGGCGCTGCGCGTCGAGCACCGCCGGGGTCCCGGCCGGCACGATCCGGCGGACCCGCTGCAACGCGGCGGCCAGGGCGGCGAAGCCGGCGGCGGGTGCGGACTCCCCCTGGACGAGCTGCCGCAGTGTCACCAAGGTGGCGGCCGCGCGGGCCGGCGTGCCGGTGAGCGGCCCGACTGCGCCGACCAAGCGGTGGTCCACCCCGGCGTCGAGTAGTTGCTGGACGTAGCGGCCACGGACGAACGCCCCGGCGGCCTCGAGCGCCTCGGCGGGCACCGGCACCGGGGTAAGCCGGGCAGCACGGGCCAGCGCGCCGGTGACGGTGAGGCCGGCGAGCTCGGGCCGGCTGCCCAGGATCGCGGCGACCCCGAGCGCGGCCCGGCGCAACCCGAACGGATCCGAACTCCCCGTGGGAGCCGCGTCGAGCGCGAACAGCCCGACAAGCAGATCGAGCCGGTCGGCGAGGGCCAGCAGGCCACCGGGGGCGGTAGCGGGCAGCTGATCACCGGCCCGGCGAGGCAGCTCCATCTCAAAGAGGGCGACGGCGACCGCCTCGGGCTCACCGGCCCGGCGGGCATACTCCCGCGCCATCGTGCCGGCGAGGCTCGACAGCTCGATGACCATCTGGGTGGCCAGATCGAACTTGGCGAGCGCGGCCGCCCGGTCCAGGGTGGCCCGGTCGTCCTCACCGAGGCCGATCTCCTCGGCGAGGTCACGCGCCAGCGCCGCGATGCGGTCGGCCCGGTCCGCGACGGAGCCGAGCCGCTGCTCGAACGTCAGCTTCGCGAGCTCCGCCCGGAACGTCTCGGGCGGCACCGTGACGTCGGCGTCGTAGAAGAACGCGGCGTCGGTGAACCGGGCCCGGATGACCTCCTCCTTGCCGGCGCGGACCAGCGCCTGGTCGACCTCGCCATCGGCGACGGCGACGAACGACGGCAGCAGCCGCCCGGCGGCGTCACGCACCGGCAGGTATCGCTGGTGCTTGCGCATGACGGTGGTGAGGATCTCCGCCGGCAGGTCCAGAAAGCGTTCCTCGAAGGACCCGAGGATCGGGCGCGGGAACTCGACGAGGTTCGCCACCTCGGTGAGCACGTCCGCCTCGGCGACGAGGTCGATGTGACCGCCGGAGTCCGCGGTGAGCTTGGCCGCCTCCTCGACGACGAGCTCGCGGCGAACTACCGGGTCGAGCAGGACCGAGCGGGCGGCGAGCAGTTCGGGGTAGCCGGACGCGCTCGGCACGTCGAGCGGCGGGGAGCCGGCCCGCCGGTGGCCGCGGGTGGTCCGACCGGCCGCGAGCGTCGACACCGCCACCGGCACCACGGCCTCGCCGAGCAGGGCGAGCAGCCAGCGCACCGGCCGGCTGAACGACAGGGCCGGATCGTTCCAACGCATATTGCGCTCCGCGCGCAGCCCCGCCACCAGCTCACCGAGCACCCCAGCCAGCACCCGGGCGGCGTCCCGGCCAGCCTCGGTGCGCACGAGCGCGACATGCTCGACACCGCGGTGGGTGACGACCTGGAGGCCGGCGGGATCCGCGCCCTGACCACGCGCGAACCCGACGGCGGCCTTCGTCGGCGCGCCGGCGGCGTCGTAGGCGGCCGAAACGCGCGGGCCGCGGACGACCCGCTCGACGTCCGGCTCCCGGGGCGCCACCTCGTCAACAATCGCCACGATGCGCCGGGGAGTGCCCAGCACCCGGACCGCACCGTGCGTGAGGCGGGTGGCCGCTAGCCGCTCGACGAGGCCGGCGCGCACCGCCTCGATGGTCCGGGTTACCTCGGCCGCCGGGAGCTCCTCCGTCCCGATCTCGAACAGCAGGGTGGCCGGCGCCTCGATCTGGGTGGTCACCGCGGCGGGCACCGCGGCCGGTGGCGGGGAGGCCACCCCGAGGGGATGGCCAAGCTCCTCGCGGCGGTCCCGCCACAGCGCCGCGACCTCCCGCGACAGTCCGCGCATCTGCGCGAAGGAGGTGGCCCGCTCGGTGGTGGAGACCGCGCCCCGGGAATCGAGGATGTTGAAGGCGTGCGAGCACTTCAGCACGTAGGAGTGCGCGGGGACGGGCAGCCGGGCGTCGATGAGCCGGCGGGCCTCGGCGGCATAGTCGGCGTAGAGCCGGCGCACGGTGTCGATGTCGGCGTCGTCGAGGTAGTACCGGGACATCTCGTACTCGGCCTGGCCGAACACCTCGCCGTAGGAGATGCCGGGGGCGTAAGCAATCTCGCTGAAGTGGCGGACGCCCTGCAGGGCCATGAGGATGCGTTCCACGCCATAGGTGATCTCGACACTGACGGTGTCGAGCGTCTGGCCACCGGCCTGCTGGAAGTAGGTGAACTGGGTGATCTCCAGGCCGTCGAGCCAGATCTCCCAGCCCAGGCCCCAGGCACCGAGCGCGGGCGAGGCCCAGTTGTCCTCGACGAACCGGACGTCGTGGGCGGCGGTGTCGATGCCGAGCGCCGCGAGACTGCCCAGGTAGAGCTCCTGGGAGTTGCCCGGGTCCGGTTTGAGGATGACCTGGAACTGGGTGTGGGTCTGCAGCCGGTTCGGATTGTGGCCGTAGCGGGAGTCGTCGGGACGGACCGAGGGTTCGGCGTACGCGACCCGCCACGGCTCCGGTCCGAGCACCCGCAGCACTGTGGCTGGGTTGAGCGTACCAGCGCCGACCTCGGTGTTGAACGGCTGCACGATCATGCAGCCGCGGTCGGTCCAGTAACGGGTCAGCGCCAGCAGCGCGTCCTGCATGGTCAACATCGAGCGAGCCTCGGCATTTCGCTGTCGCGGTCACGAGTGGGGCGGACACCCCGGTTCCGGGGACGGGACACCGGCCCGCCGGCGACCGGTGTCCGGAGAGAGCGGTCAGGCGGTCAGGGAGGGGACTGTCCAAGGGACATCGACACTCCGAATCCATGATTCACAGATCCATGATCCATGATCCATGATCCATAGATCTGCACATCATAGATCCACAACCCATAGATCGTAGATTCCATGATGCTGAGTCGAGGCTACCGGTACCCACCGGCAATCCCGCGGCTGGTCACGGCCGGCCGGTGCCCGGCGCACCGGCGGAGCGCGGCAGCTCGCCGGGGGCCGCGGTGCCGGCGTCCGGCGCACGGTCGGACCGATGGGTCCGCGCCGAACCACCCGGCCCGTCCACCGACACCAGCACCTCGAAGGTGCCGGGCCCGTCGACCGCGAAGACGAGCAGCGGCGTCAGCGCGTACCGCACCTCGAAGGCGGACAACGCGCGACGCCACGCACCCGGCCCGTCCCACTCGGTGGTCATCAGCCACGAGCCGGGTTCGTCGGGCGCCTGGGCGATCCGCCCACCACGGAATCCCGGGGCCCGGGCGAGCGCGTCGAGCGCCGGGCGTGCCGCCGCGGCGAACCCCGCCCCGCCCGGGCTGGCGTCCCCGGGCACGGCGAAGGCGATCTGGGCAACGACCGGAGCACCGGCCGTCGGCGCCGCCCAGTCGGGCACGGTGGAAGCGTCTGGTCCAGTCGGAACGTCGGGCCCGGGCATCAGACGTGGTGGGCGACGGTTCCGCCGTAGCGCCGGTCCCGTCGGGCGAAGTCCTCACAGGCGGACCACAGATCGCGCCGGTCGAAGTCCGGCCAGAGCGTCTCGACGAACGAGAACTCGGCATAGGCGGCCTGCCAGAGCAGGAAGTTGCTGAGCCGCTGTTCCCCGGAAGTCCGAATGACGAGGTCCAGATCGGGCATATCGGGCTCGTCCAGGTAGCGGCCGATGGTCGCCTCATCGATCCGATCGACGCGCAGCCGGCCCTCCCGCACGTCCCGGGCGATCGCCGCCGCGGCATCGGCGATCTCGGCCCGGCCGCCGTAGTTCACGCACATCACCAGGGTGAGCCGGTCGTTGTCACGGGTACGTTCCTCGGACGACTCCAGTCGCCTGATCACGTTCCCCCACAGCCGGGGACGACGACCCGCCCAGCGAACCCGCACACCGAGCGCGTGCATGTCCTCGATGCGCCGGCCGAACACCCCGTCGGTGAAGCGCATCAGGAACGCCACCTCGTCCGGTGACCGTTTCCAGTTCTCCGTGGAGAAGGCGAACACCGACAACCATCGGACCCCGAGCTCGATCGCGCCCTCGACGCAGTCGAACAGGGCGTCCTCGCCGGCCTCGTGCCCCTTTGTCCGCGCCAGCCCGCGCCTCTTCGCCCACCGTCCGTTGCCGTCCATGACGATGCCCACATGCCGCGGGACGAGACGCGACGGCAGAACCGGAGGCCGCGCGCCGGAGGGATGGGGATGCGGATCGCGGAACCGCATCCCCACATCATTACGCAGTGCCACCGCCTACCTCCCCGTACCCGTCCGGGGCGGCTTCAAGCCGCAATCCGTCCTGCCGATCCCTGCCATCACCACATCGTCCCCCCGTCGGCGCCGGGTCGCGCCGGACGCACCCACCACCGCTTTCCGCCTCACCATGTCCGTCCTCGTCCTTCCGCCACGGCCCGCTCGCCGCCGTCCCGCTCCCATGGTCCCGTTCCCCGGCGGTCGCACCCAGGCCGCCTAGCCCGCCTCCCCGGGACGACCGTCCCAGCGCACGCGCGAGACCTCCACCACGGCGCCCGGCCGCGTCACGCCCTCTCCAGATGAGGCAGCGCGCGAAGCCCGCGTTCGAGATGCCACTGGAGATAGGCGGCGACGATGCCACCGGCCTCCCGCCGGGCGCGGGCGTCACTGACCAGTGCACCGTCCCAGTCACCGCACAACAGATCCGCGAGCAGCCGCACCGCACCCGCGGACACCGACGCCGCACCGTGCGGGCGACATTGCGGGCACACTACGCCGCCGCCCGACACGGACAACGACAGGTGCAGCCCAGGCCCACCGCAGCGCGCGCAGTCGTCTAGGGCCATCCCATACCCGGACACCGCGAGCGCCCGCAGCAGGAACGCGTCGAGGACGAGCGCGGGTGGGCGCTCCCCGCCGGCGAGCGTACGCAGACCACCGACGAGCAGGAGGAACAGCCGCAGGGCGGGCTGGCGTTCCTCGCTGGTCAACCGCTCGGCGGTCTCGAGCATCACCGCGGCCGCGGTGTACCTCGGGTAGTCGACGGCGATCGTGGCGCCGTAGGGAGAGATGATGTCCGCCTGGGTGACCGTGTCCAGCGCCCGGCCGGAATGCAGCAGCAGATCGACGTACGTGCCCGGCTCCAGCCGCGACCCGAACCGCGAGGACGTCTTGCGGACACCCTTGGCGACGGCCCGCACCCGACCGGTCCGACGGGTGAGCACGGTAATGATGCGGTCGGCCTCGGCGAGGGGGGCCGTGCGCAGGACGACACCTTCGTCGCGATACACCGGCACCCGCCCATGGTTGCACGGCCCCGAGTTCATGCGGTGAAGCGAGGTCGCCCGGCAGATGGCCGGTACCAGCCGGGATGTTCTCCTGAGGAGCCCGCCGGGCATCCCGTTCCCATAGCCGGGGGTAGGTACGGCAGTACATGGCGGCATGGACGCGGCATGGACGGTGCCCCGGTGGGGCCCGGCGGCGAGCCGGCTCAGAACCCCAGGCGACGCAGCTGACGCGGATCGCGCTGCCAGTCCTTGGCGACCTTGACATGTAGATCGAGGAAGACCGGGGTGCCGAGGAGCGCCTCGATCTGGGTACGGGCGCGGGAACCGACCTCCTTGAGGCGGGATCCACTGGTCCCGATGACAATCGCCTTCTGGCTGGGCCGCTCGACGAAGACGTTCACCCGGACGTCGAGGAGAGGACGCTGCGCCGGCCTGCCCTCCCGGGGGACCATCTCCTCCACCACGACGGCGAGCGAGTGCGGCAACTCGTCGCGGACCCCCTCCAACGCGGCCTCACGGACGAGTTCGGCGACCATCACCTGTTCCGGTTCGTCGGTCAGCTCCCCACCGGGATACAGCGCAGGCCCGGCGGGCAGCCGGGCGACGAGCACGTCGGCGAGCACGTCGACCTGGTAGGAGCGCACCGCGCTGACTGGAACGATGTCACTGAACTCGCCGAGCCCGGCGATCTCGAGCAGGCGGGCGCCGATCCGATCGGGATCGGCGACCCGGTCTGTCTTGGTGAGGATGGCGACCACCGGGGTGCGCTTGGGCAGCCGGGACAGCTCCTCGGCGATGAAGCGGTCCCCCCGGCCGACCGGCTCGTCCGCGGGCATGCAGAAACCGACGACGTCAACCCCGGACAGCGTGGCCCGCACCACGTCATTGAGCCGCTGCCCGAGCAGCGTGCGCGGCCGGTGCAACCCCGGGGTGTCGACCAGGACGAGCTGGGCGTCGTCGCGGTGGACGATGCCGCGGATGGCGTGCCGAGTGGTCTGTGGTCGCCCGCTGGTGATGGCGACCTTCGTCCCTACCAGCGCGTTCGTCAGCGTCGACTTGCCGGCGTTGGGCCGTCCGACGAGGCAGGCGAAGCCGGCCCGGAACGGCACCGAGGTCGTTGTCGACACGCTAGGTGGTCACCCTGGTCCGGGCGACGCCGTCCGGGCCGGCGAGGAACACCGGGATCCCGGCGCCGAACTCGGCCAACGTCGCCAGGTCGGCGCGGTCGAGCTCGTCCTTCTGCGTGACCACCGCGGCAGCTTCGAACCGGCGGGCGCCACTGGACACCGCGGCGGCCACCGCCGCGCGCAGCGCCGAGATCGCTAGCTCGGCCCGGCCCAGGCCGAGAGTCGCCGCCGCGTAGGTGCGACCGTCGGTGTCACGCAGCGCCGCCCCCTCCGCAGGGTCGCCCGAGGGGGCGTAGGCACGCAGCCGCGCCGCCCTGGCCAGCACCACGAGCTTCGCGTCCTCGGCGGCGAGGTCGAGAGCCGGGGCGCCGTCGGCCGAGTTGCCATCGGCAGGCACGGTCCCCGACCGGGTCACGTCGGCGGTCACGAATTCACCTTTCGGTCCGACGACGAGCTGCGCACGGGTTCGCCGCCGTCGTCGGATCGGGGAGGCGGCGAGCCGTCGTCGCCGTTCGACGGATGCGGCAACCGCTGGACGACCACGGTGCCGATCTGGTTACGCCGGCCGGCGGCCCGTTCCGCCGACAGCCGCAACCCGCCGACCGTGACCGTCGCACCCGGGATGGGCACCCGTCCCAGGGCCGTGGCCAGCAGGCCACCGACGGTGAGGGTGTCGTCCGCGCCGGGCAGGTCGTCCACATCGAAGTGGAACAGCTTCGCCAGATCGTCGATGTCGAGCCGGGCGGTTACCCGCGCGGTGTCAGCGTCGATCCACTCCACCGGCGGAACCTCGTTGTCGTACTCGTCGGTGATCTCACCGACGATCTCCTCGAGGATGTCCTCGATGGTGACGAGTCCGGCCGTTCCACCGTACTCGTCGATGACGATCGCCATGTGGGTGCGCGACGCCTGCATCTCGCGGAGCAGGTCGTCCGCGGGCTTACTCTCGGGCACAAGCGCGGGCGAACGCATGATCTCAGCGATCGCACCGTCCTCGCCCCCCTCGCGTTCCCGGCGGACCATGTCCTTGAGGAAGGCGATCCCCACCACGTCGTCGACGCTCTCCCCGATGACGGGGATCCGCGAGAAGCCGCTGCGCAGGGCCAGCGCGAGGGCCTGCCGGACGGTCTTCGTCGACTCGATGAAGAGCATGTCCGGACGCGGCACCATCACCTCGCGCACCAGGGTGTCCCCGAGCTCGAACACCGACGCGATCATGTCGCGTTCCTCGCGCTCGATGACCTCGTTCTCCTCGGCGAGGTCGACGAGATCGCGCAGCTCGGCCTCGGAGGCGAAGGGACCATCCCGGAAACCAGGGCCGGGGGTGACCGCGTTGCCGAACGCGATCAGCAGCCGGGGCAACGGCCCGAAGATCCGCGCCAACCGGACCGTGAGACCGGCGCTGGCCAACGCCACCGCGGGGGCGTGCTGGCGGCCCAGAGTACGGGACATCACCCCGACGAGGATGTAGGCGACCAGGGTCGAGGCCAGCGTCCCGAGGCCGATCGCGGCGAACCCGGCCCCGTAGGCGTGCACGAACAGCACCGTGATACAGGCCGCGGCGAGCATCTCCGCGACGATGCGCAGGAGCAGCAGCAGCGCGAGGTAGCGGCCCGGATCGGCCACGACGGTCGCCAGGTTCCGGGCACCGGCCCGGCCCTGGCGGGAGAAGCCCTCGACCGTCACCCGGGAGACCCGGGTCAGGGCCGCGTCGATGCCGCCGAGACCCGCCGCGGCAAGCGAGCCCATCACGGCGATGAAGACGAGAAAAAGATCACCGGAACTCATGCGGACCCCCTTGTGCCGGGTCAGCATGCGGGCGCGGCAGGGGGCTCTCCGGCGCCACCGCCACGGCCCTGGTCACTACGGCGGCCCTCGCCGCCGCCCGCGGCATCGCGGGCGGCGTCCGCGTCGCCGGGGGCCCGCACCGCGCCGTCCCACGACGCGAGCAGCTGGCTCTGTACCTTCCACATCTCACGTTCCTCGTCCGGCTCGGCGTGGTCGTAGCCGAGCAGGTGCAGGATGCCGTGGGTGCACAGCAGGGACAGCTCGCGATCGAAGGAGTGACCGGCCTGCTCCGCCTGCCGCCGCGCGACGTCCGGGCACAGCACGACGTCGCCGAGCAGGGTGGTCGGATCGTCGTCGACCGACTCCGACCACGAGGCGTCGAAGGCGTCGTCCTGCGGGAAGGACAGGACGTCGGTCGGGCCCTCCTCCCCCATGTACCGGACGTGCAGATCGGTCATAGCCTTCGGCTCCACCAGCATCACCGAGAGCTCGGCGAGCGGGTTCACCTTCATGGCGTCGAGCACGAACCGGGCGAGCGCGGCCAGCCTCACCTCGTCGACGTCACTCGCGCCCGACTCGTTGGCAACGAATACGGCCATCAGCGGTCCTCTCCGACCGCGGCGACGGTCACCGTCGGTCCCGACGGGCAGACCGGGCCGGAGCGGGTGGCGGCGCGCTGGCCGCGTCCCAGCGGGCGTAAGCGTCGACGATCTCGCTCACGAGCCGGTGCCGAACCACATCGGAGCTGGTCAGGGATGCAAAATGGACGTCGTCGAGGCCGTCGAGGATCTCCCGGACCACCCGCAGCCCGCTGCGGGTGCCGCTGGGGAGGTCGACCTGGGTCACGTCCCCAGTAACAACGATCTTCGCGCCGAAGCCGAGCCGGGTGAGGAACATCTTCATCTGTTCCGGCGAGGTGTTCTGGGCTTCGTCGAGGATGATGAAGGCGTCGTTCAACGTCCGGCCGCGCATGTAGGCCAGTGGGGCCACCTCGATCGTGCCGCTCTGCATCAGCCGCGGGATCGAGTCCGGATCGATCATGTCATGCAGCGCGTCGTAGAGCGGCCGCAGGTAAGGATCGATCTTCTCGTACAGGGTCCCCGGCAGGAACCCGAGGCGTTCCCCCGCCTCGACCGCGGGGCGGGTCAGAATGATCCGGTTCACCTTCTTGGCCTGCAACGCCTGAACGGCCTTCGCCATGGCGAGGTAGGTCTTGCCGGTGCCGGCCGGCCCGATCCCGAAAACGATGGTGTGCTGGTCGATCGCGTCGACGTACCGCTTCTGGTTCAGCGTCTTCGGCCGGATCGTCCGGCCCCGGCTGGAGAGGATGTTGAGGGTGAGAACCTCGGCCGGCCGCTCCTCGGCGCCGCTGCGCAGCATCGCCAGCGAATGGTCGACATGCTGCGGGCTGAGCTCCGTCCCGGCGTCGAGCAGCGCGATGAGCTCGGCGAACAACCTGGCAGCGAGCTCGTTCTCAGCCGGAGCGCCGGTGATGGTGATCTCGTTGCCACGCACATGGATATCCGAGGAGAAAGCCTTCTCGACGGTACGGAGCAGCTGATCCTGGTGACCGAGCAGACTCACCATGCTGTGCGGACCGGGTACGACAATGCGCGTCTGGACCCTGGTGTCGGGCGCGACGGGTGGCGTAACGGATTCGGGCATAAAGAGCGGCCAGCGAGGCCGGGGCACCTCTCAGGATTGATGATCGCGGTAGGCGGCGCGGCGCGGACAGCCGACACCGGGACAGAACCCCTCCAGCCGGAGGGGCCGCCCAGCGAGGCGGACCACGGGCGCTACCTGGCCAGTCTATCCATCACCGCGCCGGGCCGTCCCAACGACCGAGGTCCGCGAACACGACCGCCGCGGCCACGACGCCGGCGGTGGATGTGCGCAGCACCGTCAAACCGAGCCGCGACACAATCGCTCCGGCCTCACCCAGCGTGGCCAGTTCCGGCTCGGACACCCCTCCCTCGGGGCCCACGACGAGCACCAGCTCCGCCGCCGAGGCGGTCGGGCCCACCCGCTCCGGCACCTCAACCGAGCGGACCAGTCCAACCGAGCGGGCCAGTCCGACCAACGGGATGGTCGCCTCCTCGTGCAGGACGACGGCAAGCGCCGCCGCCCGCACCCGCTCGACAACCTCCTTCAGGCCGGCCAGCTCGCCCACCACTGGCCAGTGCAGTCGGTGGGACTGCTTCGACGCCTCCTCCGCGGCTCTGACCCAGCGTTCCCGGGCCCGCACGCCACGGACATCCTCCCAACGGGCCACGGACCGGGCCGCCGACCACGGCACGATCTCGTCGACACCGACCTCGGTCAGCATCTCCACCGCCCGCTCGCCCCGATCCCCCTTGGCAAGGGCCTGCACGACAACCAGCCGGGGGCTCGGGGCCCCGGCGGCGGCCCGGCGCCGGACGGCGCAGTCGATCTCATCCCGCCGGACGGCGACGACCTCGCACTCCACCGCATGGCCAAGACCGTCGGTCACGTCGACCGGTTCCCCCGGCCGCAGCCGGCGCACCATGGCCGCATGGCGACCCTCCGGACCAGCGAGGGTGAACGAGTCCGCGATCGGCAGCGGCGACAGCCGGAACAGGGCGCTGGTCAGGATGCATCCTCTCCGCAGCGGTCACGGCCGACGACCGGGCTAACGGCCGCGGCGCGTGCCCCGCCGCCGGAACAGCCCCGCCGCGCCGCCGTCGGAGGATCCGCCCACGACGGCCGGCGCCTCCTCGTCGCGCAGCTTCGCCAACTCCCGCAGCAACCGCTCCTGCTCGCCGTCCAGCTTCGTCGGAGTCTCGACGTTGATGTGGATGTGCAGATGACCGCGCCCGGCGGCCCGCAGATGCGGAACCCCGCGCCCGGCGAGCTTGATGACCTCACCGGGCTGGGTGCCGGGCTTCACGGCGATGGTCTCGGTGCCGTCGAGGGTCTCCAGCGTGGCGGAGGTGCCGAGCGCCGCCGAGGTCATCGGCAGCGGCAGCTCACAGTGCAGATCGTCGCCCTCCCGGGTGAAGACCGGGTGCTGCTTCTCGGAGACCTCGACGTAAAGGTCACCGGGCGGCCCGCCGCCGGGCCCGACCTCGCCCTCGCCCGACAGCCGGATGCGCATGCCGTCCTCGACCCCGGAGGGGATCTTCACGGTGAGCGTCCGGCGCTTGCGTACCCGGCCGTCGCCGCCGCAGTCCCGGCAGGGATGCTCGATCACGGTGCCAGTACCCGAACACCGCGGACAAGGCCGGGAGGTCACCATCTGGCCGAGGAAGGAACGGGTGACCTGCTGGACCTCGCCCCGCCCGCCGCAGGTACCGCAGGTCGACGGGTGCGTGCCGGGAGCCGCACCGGCGCCGGTACACGTCGAGCACACCGCCGCCGTGTCCACGGTGATCTCGCGCGTGGCGCCGAACGCGGTCTCGGACAGGTCGAGCTCGATACGCAGCAGCGCGTCGTTGCCGCGCCGGACCCGGGACCGGGGCCCACGGCTCGACCCGCCGCCGAAGAAGGCGTCCATGATGTCACCAAGGCCGCCGAAACCGGCGCCGAACGGCGAACCACCACCGCCGCCGCCGCCGGGCGCGAGCGGATCGCCGCCCAGGTCGACGATCTGGCGCTTCTCCGGATCGGAGAGCACCTCGTACGCGGCCGTGACGCCCCGGAATCGCTGCTGCGCATCCGGATCTGGATTGACGTCCGGATGCAGCTCACGGGCCAGTTTGCGGTAGGCCCGCTTGATCTCGTCGTTCGACGCTTCCCGGCGTACGCCCAGAACGGCGTAATAATCCACTGCCATCAGTCGGCACCCAAGAGTTCACCCACATATTTGGCGACGGCCCGGACGGCCGCCATCGTCCCCGGATAGTCCATGCGCATCGGGCCGACCACCCCCATCCCACCCAGCGCGAAGGGACCACGACCGTATCCCGTGGCCACCACCGCGGTGGACCGGAGGGCGTCCACATCCGTTTCGCGACCGATCCGTACGGTTACAGTACCGGTCTCCCGCGCCGAGCCGATGAGCTTCATCAGCACGACCTGTTCTTCCAATGCCTCAAGTATCGACCGCAACGAGTCGGCGAAGTCGACCGGGGACCGCGTGAGATTCGCCGTCCCGGCCATCGCGATGCGCTCCTCCTGCGGCTCGACTAGCGACTCCAGCACGGCGCCGGCCATCGTGGTCAGGTAGGGGCGCAGCTCGGAGCGGGTGCTGTCGGGCAGGGCCGCGACGATGTCGGGGGCGTCGACCAAGCGCCGGCCGGCCAGCGCGCAGTTGAGCGCGGAACGCAGCTCGCCGGCGACCTCGTCGTCGATGGGTACGAGGCTGTCGACGATACGCTGCTCGACCCGCCCGGTGTCGGTGATGAGGACCATCAGCAGGCGGTACGGGCCGAGCGTGACAACCTCGATGTGCCGGATGCTGCTACTCGACAGGGAGGGGTACTGCACGACGGCCACCTGCCGGGTGAGCTGGGCGAGCAGCCGCACGGAGCGGCGCACCACGTCGTCCAGGTCGACGGCGCCCTCCAGGAAGCTCTGGATCGCCCGACGTTCAGCCCGGGACAGCGGCTTCACCCCGGACAACCGGTCCACGAACAACCGGTAGCCCTTGTCCGTCGGTATCCGTCCTGCGCTGGTATGGGGCTGTGTGATGTACCCCTCTTCCTCCAGGGCGGACATGTCGTTACGGACAGTAGCTGATGACACACCGAGGTTGTGCCGCTCCGCCAGCGCCTTGGAACCCACCGGCTCGTTGCTCAGCACAAAGTCCTCAACAATCGCCCGAAGGACTTCGAGCCGCCGATCCTCCAGCACGCGGTCGCACCCCCTTCACCAGGCGGAACGTGGCCGGGCCACGGTATGTACAGCGGCGGGCACCCAGCTTGGCACTCGGCCGCAGTGAGTGCCAAGTGTAGCCGCCTGCTCAGGTCGAAGCACAGAACATGAGCCGCCCCACGAATTACCGGTGAGGGCCCGGCGACGTCCTCATAACGAAACGAACACGCCGGTACCCAGGTTCCAGTCCCGCCCGATCGGGCCACCGGACGGCCGCCAGTCGGGCAGCGGCATCAGCCGGGCAGCAGGGCTCGCACGACCGTGTCGGTGAGCAGACGACCGCGACGGGTGAGACGCACCCGGCCGAACTCCAGGGCACCGGGTTCCACCAGGCCGGACTTCGCGAGCCCGGCGGCGGCCTCCCGGCCGGCCCCGTCCAGCTCACCGACGGCCAGTCCCTCGGCCAACCGGACGCCCAGCATGACCCGCTCGACCCTGCGGGCCTGCGCGTCGAGCTCCTCCCGGGCGGCCGCGGGACTGCGCCCGGCCCCCAGCCGGGCCGCGTACTCCGCCGGATGACGCACGTTCCACCATCGCACCCCGCCGACGTGGCTGTGCGCGCCCGGACCGATCCCCCACCAGTGATCTCCGCGCCAGTACCCCAGATTGTGCCGGCACCGGGTACCGGCCCCCCGCGACCAGTTGCTGACCTCGTAGCTGGTCAGGCCGGCCGCGCACAGAGCGTCATCGGCCTGCAGGTAGCGGTCGGCAAGCAGGTCGTCGTCGGGTTCGAGCAGCTCGCCCCGGCGGACCCGGCGGGACAGTTTCGTGCCCTCCTCAACCGTCAGCGCGTAGGCACTGACGTGGTCCGGGCCGAGCTGGATCGCCGCGTCCAGGCTCGCCGCCCAGTCCGCCTCCGACTCGCCCGGAGCCCCGTAGATGAGGTCCAGGCTGACCTGGTCAAAGCCGGCCTTGCGGGCCCAGCGCATCACCTCGGGCACGCGGCCGGGGGTGTGCCGCCGGTCCAGGGCGGCGAGGACGTGCGGACGGCTACTCTGCATGCCAAAGGAGATCCGGGTGTAACCGGCGGCGCGCAGCTGCTCCAGTTGCGCCGGATCCACCGACTCCGGATTCGCCTCGGTAGTGATCTCCGCGTCGGGCGCCAACCCGAACCCGTCGTCCAGGATCCGCAACAGCCGCCCGAGATCGTCAGCGGTCAACAGGGTCGGCGTGCCGCCACCGACGAAGACCGTGGAGATCACGAGCTCCTGCTCACCAAGCACGGTACGCGCGAGCCGGACCTCGCCAGTCGCGATGTCGACGAACGTCGTGAGGCCCACCGACGACACCAGTGCGCCGCCCAGGTCGGCCGCCGTGTAGGTGTTGAAGTCGCAGTAGCCGCAGCGCGCCGCACAGTAGGGCACATGCACGTAGACCCCGAACGGTCGCCGGGTCACCTCGGCCAGCGCGGCAGCCGGGAGGGCACCGTCGTCCGGCGGAGGCGAGCCGTCGGGAGGCTTTTGTGGCATGCCCCCAGTGTGCCCCCAACGTGTGCTCTCGCGGCAACGCTACGTTTGTCAACCGCGTCGGCGGGCCAAGGATGGCCACACGAGGACCACCTGGAGATAAGGCCGGAATACCCGCTTCAGCGAAGCTGGCCGAGTGTAATGACATTTTGTCATCGTTGGGCACAGAAGGGAAAATATGAGTGGTTCACCGTGGACCGATCGACGTCGGTGCGAAAAGATCCGGTCATGGACGACGACGCCAGGGCCGTTCTCGACGAGATCTTCGAACTGCTCCCACCCCGAACCACCGTGTACCGTTCCAGCGCCGCCGCCCCCGTCGCGGGCCTGTCGTTCTCCGAACCGGCCACCGAACCGATCCGTCTCCCGGCCACCCCCCTGCCGACCGGCTGAGCGGCCGAACAGGCAGATGGCGCCACGGTCCCGCGTCGGCCCCGCACCGGACTCACTTCACCGCCGGCTTGCCGGTGTCCGTGGACAGCGCCGCGATGAAGGCCTCCTGTGGCACCTCGACCCGACCGATCGTTTTCATCCGCTTCTTGCCCTCCTTCTGCTTCTCGAGCAGCTTGCGCTTGCGGGTGATGTCGCCGCCGTAGCACTTGCCGAGCACGTCCTTGCGGATGGCGCGGATGTTCTCCCGCGCGATGATCCGGCTGCCGATCGCCGCCTGGATCGGCACCTCGAACTGCTGACGCGGAATCAGCTCGCGCAGCTTGGTCGTCATGGACACGCCGTAAGCGTAGGCCTTCTCACGGTGCACGATCGCCGAGAAAGCATCGACGGTCTCCCCCTGCAACAGGATGTCGACCTTCACCAGATCGGCCAGCTGCTCCCCCGCCGGCTCGTAGTCGAGGCTGGCATAGCCCCGGGTCCTGGACTTCAGGGCGTCGAAGAAGTCGAAGATGATCTCACCGAGGGGCAACGTGTACTTGAGTTCCACCCGGTCGGTCGACAGATAGTCCATCCCCTTCAGGACGCCGCGCCGGCCCTGGCACAGTTCCATCACCGCCCCGACGAAGTCGGTCGGCAGCAGCAGCATCGCCTCGACGACGGGCTCGTACACCTCGGCGATCTTCCCACCCGGCCAGTCACTGGGATTGGTCACTGTGACCTCGGAAAGGTCCTCCATGACCACCCGGTAGACGACGTTCGGGGCCGTGGAGATGAGGGTGAGGTTGAACTCGCGCTCCAGCCGCTCCCGGACGATCTCCAGATGCAGCAGGCCCAGGAAGCCGCACCGGAATCCGAACCCCAGTGCCGCGGAGGTTTCCGGTTCGTAGGTCAGGGCGGCGTCGTTGAGCTGAAGCTTGTCGAGAGCCTCGCGCAGCGCGGGATACTCGCTGCCGTCGATCGGATACAGCCCGGAGTACACCATCGGCAACGGATCCCGATAGCCACCGAGCATCTCCGTCGCCGGCCGCCGGGTAGTGGTGATGGTGTCGCCGACCCGGGCCTGCCGGACGTCCTTGACCCCAGGGATGACGTAGCCGACCTCGCCGACCGACAGCGACCCGGTCGGATGGGGGTCCGGCGAGATGACACCTACCTCGAGGGTCTCGTGGCTCGCGCCGGTCGACATCATCAGACACCGGTCGCGGGTGGTCAGCGTGCCATCGACCACCCGTACATAGGTGATGACGCCGCGGTAGATGTCGTAGACGCTGTCGAAGATCATCGCACGAGCCGGACCGTCCGGATCGCCGACCGGGGCGGGCACCCGGCGCACGATCTCGTTGAGCAGCTCCGGCACCCCCTGGCCGGTCTTGCCGGACACGCGGAGCACCTCGCCCGGTTCGCAGCCGATAATCGTCGCGATCTCCTCGGCGTACTTCTCCGGCTGGGCCGCCGGAAGATCGATCTTGTTGAGTACCGGAACGATGGTCAGGTCGTTCTCAATCGCCAGGTACAGGTTCGCCAGAGTCTGCGCTTCGATGCCCTGGGCCGCGTCGACCAGCAGCACCGCGCCCTCGCAGGCCGCGAGCGAACGGCTCACCTCGTAACTGAAGTCAACGTGGCCCGGCGTGTCGATGAGATGCAGGATGTAGTCCCGACCATCGTCGGCCCGCCATGGCAGGCGCACGTTCTGGGCCTTGATGGTGATCCCGCGCTCACGCTCGATGTCCATGCGGTCGAGGTACTGCGCGCGCATGTTGCGCGCCTCCACGACACCGGTCACACCAAGCATCCGATCGGCAAGGGTCGACTTGCCGTGGTCGATGTGGGCGATGATGCAGAAGTTGCGGATCATCGCCGGGTCGGCGCCGGGCGCCAGGTGCGGGGCTGTGGACACGCGGAGAGTTCTCGTTTCGCTCGCGGTGATCACGGTGGAGCCGCCCGTGCCGAGATCTGGGTCGACCACCTTCATCGTGCCAGGAGCCGCGCGCGCCGGTGCGCCGGTGCGCCGGCGCGCGGGGGTTTGATAATCTGAGTGCCGTCCGTGACGGGCCGCATCGTCGTCGTGACGGGCCGTATCGTCGTCCGGTCATGATCTGCTCGCCATTCCGTGCGGCGCGTACTATAACGTGTCCGCACCACCCCGACTCGACAAATCAGAGGTTCTCCCGCGTGGCCAACATCAAGTCGCAGATCAAGCGCAACCTCACCAACGAGAAGCGGCGGCTGCGCAACAAGGCTGTGAAGTCGGAACTCAAGACGCACGTGCGTCGCTTCCGCGACGCCGTGGAGGCCGGTGACGTCGAGCGCGCCGACGAGACGCTGCGGATCGCGTCCCGCAAGCTGGACAAGGCCGTCAGCAAGGGTGTCATTCACGCCAACCAGGCCGCCAACAAGAAGTCGGCGCTGGCTCGCGCGCATGCCGACTTGGCCGCCAGCTGAGTCGTCTTCCTCCAGCCGGGGCGCCGCAGGCGTCCCGGCCTTTCCGCGTGTCCACCCGCCGGTCAGGCCTCTCGTCCGGTCAGAGCCCGCTGCACGGCGTGGAACGGGCTCCGGGCTGCAGTGGGGCCGGTTCCGCCGAGACGTCGTCCGGCCGGATCAGCCGCTCAAGCACCTCGTGATAGGCAACCATCGCGCCGACGGTCAGCGGGAGGACACCGACCACCCAGGCGCTCGCAAGATCACCGAGTGCAATCACCACCGTGACCAGCCCAGTCACGATCATGAGCAGTCCCCGCATCCGGCCCGCAGGTAGCACCCGCAGGCCGAACCAGCCGCCCGGCGGCGGGGCGTCAGGGTCGACGGCCGGCTGGGGAGCCACGACGAGGCCGGCACCGGCTCCCGGACCGTCGGTCATCCCCGGCTCCCGGCCGCCCGGGCCC
>NZ_CDWRCK010000023.1:0-26832 GCF_977927595.1 Frankia sp. CcWB3 | reverse complement strand
ACAGATCCCCAGAACTGACCCGGCACGCCAGCGACGTGACCCGGGCCACCGTGCCCACCGGCCAGGGGCTGAAGGCCCTGGCGACGAGCGACGCCACCGCACGGGCGGCGATACCCTCCGACCGTGCGCACGCCTCACCTCCTCCGCCGTTTCCCGTTCCGGCGGCTCGCCGTGGCTCCCGCCGCCGCGGTCGTCGTCGGCCTCGGCCTGAGCGGCTGCGAGCGGCCGACTCCCCTGGTGACCATGGAGTCCGGGGGACACTTCGTGCAGACGAACGCCGCGCAGTACGAGTGGGACGGGACGGTGATCCAGAAATCGGTATCACCGCCGCACATCACGGTCAGGCCCGGAAACGCCATCAACATCGACGTGCCGACGTCGGTCGCCGACCGCGGCTACTTCCTCGTCCTGGGCAGGGAGCGGGTGACCGACAAGATCAACGAGACGCACTACCGGTACGTTCCCGCCAAGAACACGCCTGCCCTGCTCGTGGTGTTCGCGCTTCCCGAGGCAGGCAGCTCCAGCGACCAGGCGTCGGGAAGCTGGCCGTTCCTGGTCACCTTCAAGCCCTGACCCACCGCCGGCCGCTCCGCCGCCGGACCGGAACCAACGACCCACGCACACCAGCCCCCGAACGGGGATACACCGTGCGCGCAGCGTGCCATACCTCCCCACTGGGACCACGCAGCGTCGTCCGCGATGCTAAGATCCGGCAACAAGTCCGATTTGCACCCCATCGAAAACCCCGTACTGTTACCCAGCTGTCCGGTGCGGTGGTGTTCGGGCGGATCGACCGACAGTATGCGACGACAGACGAGGACGTCCCCAGATCATGATCCGGACCTGATCGTGAGCCGCACCCTGATCGTGACCGCAGTGACCGCCGAAGCGGACGCGGTGTGTGCCGGCCTGATGGGCAGCTGGTCGCGCGGCCGGACCAGAACCCCCATCGGACCGGGCAGCCTGGTGTCCCCCGAATGGGACCGCCAGCTTCTCACCACCTCCACCCTGGGCCCCTACGTGGGCCGGCGACGCGGACCGGTGACGGTGCTCGCGGCAGGCACCGGCGGCCCGGCCGCGGCGGCGGGCACCGCGGTGGCAATGTCGGTGGCGAGCGCGGCGGGGCAGCCGTTCAGCCTGGTCGTGGCGATGGGGATCGGCGGTGGGTTTCGCGGCTGGGCGGAGATCGGGGACATCGTCCTCGCCGATCGCATCGTCGCCGCCGACCTCGGCGCGGAGTCCGGCCTTGACGAGGAACCGCCCGCTCCGCTGATCGGCCGCATCAGCGAGATGGACCGCAATCTCGGGTTCCACAGCAACGGCGCGCCGGCACCCCGCGGCGGCCCCGCCCACTTGCCGAACCCCGCGGGGTCGTTCCTGAGCCTGGAGGATCTCGGGCTCGGTTCGTCCACGGTGGTCCCGGATCCGGACCTCATCCACCGCCTGGGCACGGTGCTCGACGCCACCGGGCGGCGGATCGTCACGGGTAGCGTGATCAGCGTGTCGACGGTGACGGGCACCGAACGTCGGGCCACGGCGCTGACCGAGCGGCTGGACCCGGTGGCGGAGTCGATGGAGGGGTACGCCGTCGGGGTGGCCGCCCGGGCCTTCGGCGTCCCGGTGGTGGAGATCCGTACCATCAGCAACACGGTCGGGCGCCGGGACCGGTCCGACTGGAACCTGCCGGTCGCGCTGGCCAGCCTCCACACGGCCGCCGCGGCACTCGTCGCCCACCCGGACGGTCTGGTGATGGCCGCACCGGCGGCCACTACGAGGGACGCCTCCACCACGATCCCGGCCGAGCACCCGGGTGCCCGCGGCCACCACGGGAACAACGGCCACCACGGGACGGGAGAGCACTGAGATGGGTGCTGGCCGGGCGACCACCTCGCACCTTCCAGGTCCGCTCTCGCTCGCCATCTCGCCCTGCCCCAACGACACATTCGCCTTCCATGCCCTCGCGCACGGACTCGTCCCGGGAGCACCCGAGGTGTCGGTGGCCTTTGCCGACATCGACGTCCTCAACGCCCGGGCCGCCGACGGGCGGGACGACCTCGTCAAGGTGTCCTACGCCGCCCTGCCGTGGCTGCTCACCGGGTACCAACTGCTGACGGCGGGCGGGGCCCTGGGCCGCGGCTGCGGCCCACTCGTCCTCACCGCCGGGCGGTCGGGCCTGCGCGGTGCCCGGGTCGCCATCCCCGGCACCCGCACCACGGCCTACCTGCTGTTCCGGCTGTGGGCGGCCGACGAGGGCGTGACGAGCGCCGACGTGCTTCCCTTCGAGAAGATCATGCCCGCCGTCCGCGACGGCGCGTACGACGCGGGGCTCGTCATCCACGAGTCCCGCTTCACCTACCCGTCCTATGGGCTGACGGCGCTCGTCGACCTCGGCGACTGGTGGGAGGGCCAGACCTCGCTGCCCATTCCGCTCGGCGCGATCCTCGCCCGCCGGGGGCTGGACGGCCCGGCGCTGTCCGCCGCGGTGCGGGCGAGCGTCGCCGCGGCCTTCGCCGATCCCGCCGCCAGCGCCGACTACGTCCTCGCCCATGCCCAGGAGATGGCGCCCGACGTCGTCGACGCCCACATCAAGCTGTACGTCAACGAGTTCAGCCTCAACCTCGGCGACGAGGGGTTCGCCGCCGTCGAGGCCCTGCTCTCCCGCGCCGCCGACGCCGACCTCGTCCCCGCGCTTCCGCGGCCGCTGCGCTGAATCGCGAGCCCCCTCGGAGGGTCCTGATGGCAGGATGGAGACGTGAGTACCGATCAGATACCGGCTGTCGGCGTCGCGGAGCTACCGGTCGAGCTTTCCGCGGACGGTGCCCCGCTGATGGTGGACGTGCGGGAGCCCGACGAGTGGTCCGCCGGTCATATCGCCGGCGCGCTGCACATCCCGATGCGTGAACTGGCCGCCCGGCTCGACGAGGTTCCCCGGGAACGCGAGGTCGTCGTGGTGTGCCGCTCGGGCGGCAGGTCCGCCGCCGTCACCAACTACCTCAGGCAGGGTGGCTGGCAGGTCCGCAACCTGACCGACGGGATGCTCTCCTGGCAGGCGCACAGCCGCCCGATGGTGAACGAGAGCGGCGCCGCGCCCACCGTCCTCTGAGGACCGCCGGCCGGCTCCGCCGGGCCCGGGCTGACTCCGCCGGCTACTCCGCATTTCTCGGATGACCCGGCGCCGCGGGCTTCCGGTCAGCCGCTCGGGGTCAGCCCCAGTGCCGGCTGGTTCGGGCACTTCTGGAGAACGGCGCGCATCGCGTCCGCCTCCGCCTGGACGACCCACAGGCGGTAACGGGCCTTCAATCCCACTTGGCGCGCGATGTAGGGGCACTGCTCCCCCGGGCTCGGCGGCAACCATTCGGCGGCGTCATGATCGCTCTTGCGCTGATTCGTGGGACCGTCGACGGCCAGCAGGTTCTCCGGATCGTTGGCGAACTGGAGCCGTTCCCGGGCGGTCCAGTTGAGCGCGCCGGTCCGCCACGCATCCGCCAGGGGGACGACGTGGTCGATCTGCACGCTGGCGGAGTTCCGTCCACGGTCGAAACGGATGATTCTGGTGGTGTACGGATCCCGGAGCTCACCGGTCAGCACCGTGCAGCCGTCCGATCTGCGGATGGTGGTGCTGCGCAGATCTCGCCGCAGAATGTCGTTACGGGTGTCACACCCGTTGTCGTCGATGTCCGACCAGGCGGGCCCGAACTCGTCCCGGCGGTACCTGGGAGAGTTGTCCTCCTCTTTGATCGGAAGGGTGGCGAGCAGCTTCAGCGCCGAGCCGCTGGCGGTCGGGGCACCAACCTGGTTGGACGTTCCGGTCTGGTCGGAAAGGTCACTGCAACCGGTCAGGCCGGCGATGAGGGCGAGAACGGCGAGGGCCGCGGCTCCGCCGGGTCGACCGGGTCCGCGACGATCTGGACCGACACCGCTTCTTCGCACCGGACTCCCCACCTCGACGGTTCGGAACCCGTGGGGGGTGCTCGCCCCGCTTCGGGTCCGTTCGGATCGAGGGTGACATTAACTGGAAATCGGCCCGCCGGGCTGGTCGGCCACCGTCAGGGGACGGGAACGCGGACTCCTCCGCTCACCGGATTGTCGTGCAACTCCAACTCCTGGGCCGTGGCCTCCCGCGAGATGTCGAAGACCATGGTGCCCGCCCTGAGGTCACCCGGGTTGATCGAATCCCACAGATCCTCGTTACTCAGTTGGAGGCGGGCGAGGAAATCGGCGCTGTGCCGGCCGCCGCCGCCGTCCCACAGAAACTGGGATGAGGTCACCAGCGTGCGGGTGGAGTCGCCGAGGTTGCGCACGGTCACGTGGGCCAGGCAGAACTGGCCGTCCGTGTGCCGAGCGAGCAGTCCGTCACCGAGTTTGGTCTGCCCGCACCGGAAGGAATCCACGATGAACTCGAGCTGGCCATCCGTGACGGGGCGGTTCAGGCCGCTGGCCGAACCCGATGCCGTGCTCGGACCGGTGGAGCGCGACGGGGCGGTTGTGGCCGCCAGCTGTTCCGCGGAACCATTCTGGCCGCTCTTTCCGGTCTTTCCGGGCAGGCTGACCACGACCGCGATGGCGATCAGCGCGCTCAGGACGATGGCGGCGATCCAGACGAGTCGCCTGCGATCGAGCCCGCGGGCCGCCGGCGGCTGGGCGAAGGGCGGGTACGGTGCGCCGGGCTCACCCGGTACCGGCCCGTGCTGATCGGGAGCCTGGCCGGACCACGGCCCCGGCGGTGCGCCGGGGACCTGCCCGCCCATCCGCCCGCCCAGCTGCGCGGGTGGGCGGGCGCCTACCTGGGCGGGCCGCGGGCCGGGGCGTCCCATCGGGCTGTGCGCGTCGGGCTGCCCCGGTGGTGCCTGGCGTGGTTGTCCCGGTCCCTGGCCCGCCCGGGCGGCGGGAGCGCCCGCGTTCCAGGGGACCTGACGCGCGGGAACCGAGGTCGCCGCGCCGATCCGGGTCGGCGCGGCGCGGGGCACCTCGCCGGTTCGGCTCAGGAACTCCTCGGCCTGACCCATCGCCTCGCCGATGGCACCGGTACCGCGGGAGGGTGGCTGCGCGATGAGCCGCAGCAGCAGGTCCCGGGCGCTCGGCCGGTCGTCAGGATGCTTGGCCAGAGCCGCGCTGACCAGGCCGACCAGCGGCTGCGGCAGACCACGCAGGTCCGGGGCGGACCCGACGATGCGCATGCCGAGGTCGATGTCCGTACCGTCGCCGAACGGGTGGCGGCCGGTACCGGCGTAGGCGATGAGGATGCCCCAGGCGAAGACGTCCGCCTCCGGACCGATGGGCTGGCCGTGCACCTGTTCGGGAGCCATCCACCCGGCGGAGCCGAAGCCCCATGCCGTGGGCTTCGCCTTCGCGCCCTCGAGGGCCTGCGCGATCCCGAAATCGATCACACGTGGCCCGGACAGTGAGAGCATCACGTTACTGGGCTTGAGATCCCGATGGACGAGGCCTGCGCTGTGGATCGCGGTAAGCGCCGTCGCGACCCCCACGGCCAGTCCGGTCAGGATCGACGAGGTCAGCGGGCCCTTGTCGACCTGCATGTCCAGCCGGACCCCGTCGATGAACTCGGTGACGAGGTACGGCGCGGGCGCATTCGGATCCGCGTCCAGGACTTCGGCGGTGCAGAAGGGAGCGACCTTGCGTGCCGCTTCGACCTCGGCCCGGAACCGGCGGCGGAACTCCTCGTCGGCAGCCAGATCCGGTCTGATGACCTTGATGGCAACCCGCCGTCCGGCCCGGTTCCTCGCCAGGTAGACCGTGCCCATGCCGCCGACCCCCAGCCGGCTGAGCAAAACATAGGGGCCGACCGACCGGGGCTCGTGTGGATTGAGCGGATCACCTGGTTCGGAGCGGCCGGAACCCATGCGTGCGGCGTTGTCGGCCACGGTCAGCACCGCACGGCTGTGATCACGACCGCTGTCCACTGCTTGTCACACGAATGCCTCTTAAATCCCGATCCGACGCCCCGTTCCGACCGCCGATCCGTGCCCTCCGCCGATCAGCGGAGGTGGGACGGCCCTCGGCGATGCCACCGCGGCCGGCTGCGGGGCTGCTCATGGTTCGGTCTGGTCTACGTTTGCAGTCTGTCGCACTGCCAACGCTTCCAGTCGCACGCGGGCTCCCCGCCGACGGGACCGGTCGGCTCCCCGACAATGTGTTGCCGCCACGGCGCGCAGGCCGCGGCGGATGAGGCCGCAACCGAGGAGGCATCGTGAACCGGTGCGTACCGGTGTGGCCAATCTGATGAAGGGCTCGATCTCGGCTCATGCCCGGATCCTGATTGATGTGGCTGGCTCGGTCGGTGTCGCTGATGTGATGGGAACAGCGGATTCGATGGACCCACCTGGCGGCGTCCGACGAGGAACCTGGCGCCCAGGTCGCGGTGTGCACCGGGTGCGGCCGACGGGTCAGTTTCCTGCCGCCGGCCTAGACCTCCAACTCGTTGGCGACGGCGTGCACGACCTTGGCGACCCGCTGGGCGGTCCGCCGGTCGGGATACCAGCCGCGACGAAGGTCCCGCTGCACGTCGTCCAGCACCTTGATCATGTCTTCGACCATGCTGTGCAGCTCGTCCGGACTGCGCCGCGCGGCCTGGGCAGCCGCCTTGGCGACCGACGGCGGGGCGGTCAGCAGCCGGACCGACAGTGCCTGGTCGCCACGCCGCCCGGCGGCGACGCCGAACTCGACCCGGTCGCCGGGTTTCAGCCGGTCGACCCCGGCGGGCAGGGCGGCCTTGTGCACGAAGACGTCGCCGCCGTCGTCCCGGCTGAGAAAGCCGAAGCCCTTGTCGACGTCGAACCACTTGACTTTGCCGGTGGGCACGGGCGACCTCGTTCTGTGTAACGGCAGGACAACGCAACGGAAGATGAGTGATTCCCAGGCTATCCGTCGGCCGCACGTCGCGTGCGTCTTCGGTAGCGATCGGCTGTCGAGTGAACCCCTCTCCCGTGATGGTGGTCTGGCCCGCGTTCGGCACACGTCCTCGTAGGCTGTCGCACGTGTCGGCGAAACCCTCGTCCGGGCAGGGCCGGACCCGTGGCCGACGGTGCGGTAAACGAGGCCACGGCTCCGGTCGGGACCCCGCCGCCGGTGACCTGGGCGGATCGGCTGGTCCGGGTCGGGGCCGTGCTCTTCGGAACCGGTCTGGTCGCTACGGTGGCGGCGGTGATCCCCTTCTTCCTGGGCGCCGAGAATCTGCCGATCTGGCTGAACGCCGTCGCCAGCGGCGGACTGACCATCGGGTTCGCCGTGGCGCTGGTGGGGGTTCTCGCCGCCGCCCGATCCCGGATTCCCGAGGAGAGCGATCCCGATCTCTACGTGAACAACCCACATCCGCCCGACCACGGGGCCCCCGGGGACGGCGACCACCCCGGGGACGGCACCGGTCCGCGGACAGACCCCGTCACCCGTTCCCGATAGTTCCTTGATCTCACGGCCGGGGGTGCGGGCCCCGGCCGGGCCGACCGCGTCGACCGCGTCGCGGCGTCAGCCCTGCTGTCGTCGGCGCCGGGCCTCGTCGACCAGCCAGGGCGGGAAGTCAGCCAGCCGGGGGAGGACGACGTCGGCGCCGGCGGAGAGCAGATCAGCGGCCGAGCAGGGCCCGGTGGCGACCCCGACGGCGAGAGCGTCGCCGTCGGGGGCGCCGACCATGTCGCCGACGTGGTCACCGACGAAGATGTCCACGCGGTGGGCGCGCAGTGCCTCGCCCTTCGCCTGCGCGAACCGGGCTCCCTCCACCACGTCGGCGGTGATGCCGATCCGGTCCAGACTCGCCCGGGCCAGTGCCGTGCTCTTCGCGGTGACGACCACCACCCGGCCGGCGAGCCGCCGCACCGCCTCCACCGCGGCTACCGCGGCCGGCATCGGCAGCGACGCCGGCACCGCGTGGACCGTATAGAGCTCGCGGTAGCGGGCCGCCACGGCCGTGACATCGGCCGGCGGGAACCAGTGGGTGAGCTCCGTCTCCAGCGGCGGGCCAAGCCGGGCGACGACCGTCTCGACGTCCACCGCCACCCCGGTCTCAGCGGACAGGACGGCGAAGGTCGCCCGGATCCCGGGCCGGGCATCCAACAGGGTCAGATCGAGATCGAACCCGACGACCGGGACGGGCGCCCGCCAGAACGACACCGGCCAAGCTTAAGGGCCGTGTTCCCCGGGAAGCCCGCATTATCCGAGATCGCCTACCAGATCTGTACGATCTGTACGCCCCGGACGGGCGAGATCCGGCTCATACGCCGCTCGACCGGTAGTGTCCGCGGGTGTGACCAGGGTTGTGGTGGATGTGATGCTCAAGCCGGAGATTCTCGACCCGCAGGGGCAGGCGGTGCTCGCTGCGCTGCCGCGCCTCGGCGTGAGTGGCGTCGTTGGGGTCCGCCAGGGCAAGCGTTTCGAGCTGGAGCTGGAGGAGGGCACGGACCTCGACGGCGCGGTCCTGGCCCGGGTCGAGCACCTGGCCTCAACCCTGCTGGCCAATCCGGTGATCGAGGACTACGCGGTGCGCATCGAGGACGCCTCCCCGCCGTCGGTGGGCAGCCCCGCCGGCTGAGCCTCTCCGCTGCCGGAGAGGGGACGCCCGCGCCCCACTCAACGGCGCAGCACACGCCGCCAAGGACTCGTGGGGAGTTCGGGGGGGCTCGGCCCCCGGCACTCCGCAACAACGCCGACGGCCCCAACCACCCACCCAGCCAAGGCGGCGCCGAAGGCGCAACGAGGGGGTTTGGGGGGCTCGGCCCCCCGGTCAGCATGACGAAAGTCCCCAACGGCGCAGCACGCGCCGCCAGGGACTTGCGTGGGCGAGGGGGGAGTTGAACCCCCACGTCCGCTAGGACACACGGACCTGAACCGTGCGCGTCTGCCATTCCGCCACTCGCCCGAGTGGGACTATCTCTCGACCAGACGACACGCTACCACGCCGGAGATGTCCTTCACGGAGGGGGGTCGGGCCCGTCGCGAACATGTCAAGCTGCCGAGCCGTGGGACGTCCGCGCTCGGGGGCATACGATCTCACAGACCGGGAGAAGGGAGGTCGAGCATGGGCGTGCTACAACGCTTCGAACGGCGCCTGGGCGGCCTCGTCGAGGGTGCGTTCGCGAAGGTGTTCAAGGGCGGAGTCGAGCCCGTCGAGATCGCCAGCGCGTTGGCCCGGGAAACCGACGATCGGCGGGCGGTCAGTTCGAACCGGGTGCTGGTGCCCAACGAGTTCGCCGTCGAGCTCGCCGGCGGCGACTTCGCCCGGCTCTCCCCCTACGACCGGGCACTGTGCGACGAGCTCGCCGAGATGGTCCGCGAGCATGCGGCCGAGCATCGCTACACCTTCGTCGGCCCGGTGTCCGTGCGGATGTCCGAGGCCACCGATCTCGATGTCGGCGTCTTCCGGATCCGCAGCAGCGTGGCCGCCGCGGACCCGGGAGCGGTGACTGGACGGCGCGCACGCCCTCCCCGACCGGGCGCTCCCGGCACCCCGCACCTCGTCATCACCACGAAGGCCCCGGGAGGGCCCGCGGGCGGAGGGGAACGGGAGTATCCCTTGGACGCCGAGACGACCGTGATCGGCCGCAGCGTCGAGTGCGACATCCGCCTGAACGACACCGGTGTATCTCGTCGCCACGGCGAGATACACCGGCTTCCCGACGGGCAGTTCCTCTACGTCGACGCCGGGTCCACCAACGGCAGCCTGGTCAACGGTCGCGCGGCGACGCAGGTCAAGCTGGTCAACGGGGACAAGATCGAACTCGGTGCCGCGACGATCATCTTTCGTCGCGAGGACGGACGGGGGAATGGCCCGGCGCGCGCGGGCGCCCGTGGGACACCTCCGCCGGCCCAGGCCGGGGGCCGGGAGACCATCCCGCCGGACCGCCGTCCCACGCCCGCCCCGGACGACCCGTACCGGCGCGGCTCGTCGCCCCGCGCCGGCCGCGTCGACCCGTACGCCGATCGTGATCGGCGCGGTGTGCCGGGGTACCGGGACGATCCATACCAGAACCGGATGGACCCGTACCGAGACCGGACACCGGAACGGGATCACGGCTACGACCAGCCGCGCGACCGCGGCGGTCGTGACCCCTATCACCGTGATCCCCGTGACGGGCGTGGGGGACGCGACGACGCTCCTCGGCGATCCGACCCTGCACGGCGCGCCGACCCCTACCGCGAGCCGAGCAATCCCGGCCGCCGGCCCGGCTCCGGTTCGCCGTCCGATGGGCTCGAATCCCTCGACGACGTGTACGACGCCGACACGGACCTCCCCGGCCGCGCCGCCGCGGAGCCTCCCGGCGGGGATGGTCGACGTGACCGACCCAGATCGGATCGAGGCTGGTAGCGCCCGATGGACCCCACCGAGCCCAGCGAACTCGTACTGCTGGTTGTCAAGATCGGATTCCTTGCCCTCCTCTGGGGATTCGTTCTGGTCGCCGTGCGCGCCGTCCGGCTGGATATGTTCGGCCCCACCAAGCGTCAGCAGCGGCGCGAGCCGCCCCCCATGGTCCGGCCGACGCCGCCGCGCACCCCGCCCCAACCTCCACGCAAGCCACAGACACCTAGCAAACTCGTGGTGACCAAAGGTCCCTTGACCGGCACAACGATCCCGCTAGGAACGGCACCTGTCACCATCGGACGGGCACAGGACTCGACCCTGGTCCTCGAGGATGACTTCGCATCCGGGCGGCATGCGAGACTCGTGCCCCACGACGGGCAGTGGTTCGTGGAGGACCTGGGCTCGACCAATGGCACATTCCTCAACCGTACGAAGGTGACCAGTCCCATGCCGGTACCTCTCGGCGCGCCGGTCAGGATCGGGAAGACGGTCCTGGAGCTCCACCGGTGAGCCTCAGGCTTCACTTCGCCGTCCGCTCGGATGTCGGGCACGTGCGGGAAGGAAACGAAGATTCGGCCTATGCCGGGCTCCGCCTGCTGGCGGTAGCCGACGGCATGGGTGGTCATGCTGCGGGGGAGGTCGCCAGCTCGACGGTGATCTCCCGCCTGGCGGGTCTCGACGACGCGATCGACAGCGACGATCTCGTGACGGAGCTGAACGAGGCCGTCCGGGACGCCAATCGGCAGCTGCGCGAGATGTCGCTGGAGAACAGCGCGCTGGACGGCATGGGCACCACGGTGACCGCCGTGCTCTCCTCCGGTGACATGCTCGGGGTGCTGCACGTCGGCGATTCCCGGGCCTACCTGCTGCGCGACGGCGTCCTCAGCCAGGTCACCCACGATCACACCCTGGTGCAGGATCTCGTGGACCAGGGTCGGATCACCCTCGAGCAGGCGAACACCCACCCGCAGCGCTCGCTGCTGATGCGGGCGCTCGACGGTCGGGAGGTCGAGCCCGACCTCTCCGTGCGCCAGGCGATCGCGGGAGACCGCTACTTGCTGTGCACCGACGGTCTGTCGGGGGTGGTAAGCGAGGAGACGATCCTCGAGACGCTGCTGCTGCCCACCCCACAGGAGGCGGTTGACCAGCTGGTCGACCTGGCCCTCAAGGGCGGTGGCCCGGACAACATCACCGTCGTGGTCGCCGACATCGAGGAGGACCACGGCGAGGCGGAGCCTTATCCTCTCGTGGCCGGCGCGGCGGCCGAGAAGCGGGCGGTCCCCGGGGCGTCGCCGGCCCGCAGCGGGCCGAATCCCCAGTACCCCGACCACGAGTCCGCGGCGGCGAAGGCCGCCCGTATCGGTCGGCCGGGCTTCCACCGGCGGGACCGCCAGGCACAGGCCAGCGATCGCGGCGACGACGACGATGGCGACGACTCCGACCCGGAAGGATCCGGAGGACGACGCTCCGGCCGGCGGGTCCTGTTCGTCTCCACCGTGGTGTTCTTGCTCATCGTGGCCGGTGCTGCGGCCGGGTGGACCTACGTGCGCGGGCAGTATTATGTCGGCGTCGACGATGAACACGTCGCCCTCTTCCAGGGCGTGAAGGGCATTCCGCTGTCCTCGGTGGTGCTCTCCCGTCGTCAGCCACTGTCGGAGGTTGCGGAGCCCGATCAGGCGGAGCTCCGACGAGGCATCCGCGCCGGCAGCCGTGACGATGCGGAGAAGATCATCTCGCGCCTGCGTACCCCGGCTGTACCCGCCGTATTCCCGTCACCGAGCCCGAGCCCGACCGACCGTTCCAAGGTGCCGTCGGGCACCTCGGACTCCTCCCTCCTGTCCACTCCCCTGTGCCAGCCGGCGACCGATGCCGGCGTCACGGTCCCGGGATGCCCGACCACACCCGTCCCCACCCCCTCACCGTGATCTCAGGCCAGCGATGACTCGCCCGCCGATCCCCCTACCTCCGCTACGCAGGCCGAGGTCGGCGGACCTCACCGCGACCTTCGCCGGCTTCCCGCTGCCCACCGGCACCAACCTCCCGCCATACCGGCGCCGGGAGCTCATCCTGATGATCTTCGCTGGTGCGCTCGCAACCAGCGCGCTCGCCGCGTTGACCTTCGCCGACATCGGCCAGATCTCGCTCGGGATCTTCTCCATCGGTCTCGGCTTCTTCTGCCTGTGGGCACTGGCCCACCTGGCGGTACGCAGGTTCGCGCCGGCCGCCGACCCGGTGCTGCTCCCGGTCGTCGTCGCGCTCAACGGCCTGGGCCTGGTCATGATCTATCGGCTCGACCTCGCCAAGGCGGATGCCGCCGAGCGGGCGGGAACCCACATCCCGCCCGGTGCCGCGCAGACGCAGCTCGTCTGGACCCTGCTGGCGGTCATCGTCTTCATCCTGGTGCTGGCGCTGGTACGCGATCACCTCTCGCTCGCCCGGTACGCCTACACGGCCGGCCTGGTCGGTCTGGTCGGTCTGGTGCTGCCGATCGCGCCGGGCATCGGCGCGACCATCAACGGCGCGCGCCTCTGGCTGCGGATCGGGCCGTTCTCTTTCCAGCCGAGCGAAGTCTCGAAGATCATTCTTTTGATCTTCTTCGCCGGCTATCTGGTCAACAAACGCGAGGTCCTCTCGGTGGCCTCCCGGTCCTTTCTCGGGATGGGGATCCCGCGCGCCCGCGACCTCGGACCGGTGCTGGTGGCGTGGCTGGCGAGCCTGGGCATCCTGATCGTGCAGAAGGACCTCGGCTCGTCCCTGCTGTTCTTCGGAATGTTCATGGTCGTCCTCTACGTCGCCACCGAGCGGGCATCGTGGGTCGTGGTCGGCTTCGTGCTGTTCCTGTTCGGTGCCGTGATCGCGCACAGTATGTTCAGCCATGTCCAGGTCCGGGTGGACGGCTGGCTGCACGCCTTCGACGGTGACAACCCGTCGAGCACGTCGTACCAGCTCGTGCAGGGTCTCTACGGCTTCGCCGCCGGTGGCATCACCGGTACGGGGCTCGGGGAGGGGCACCCGCAGAAGGTGCCGTTCGCGAACACCGACTTCATCATGGCGAGCCTCGGTGAGGAGCTCGGTCTCACCGGCGTCATGGCCATCCTGATGATGTACGCCCTGGTCGTGCTGCGCGGGATGCGCGCGGCCCTCGGCGCGAAGGACCCGTTCGGCAAACTGCTGGCGGCCGGGCTGTCCTTCACCCTGGCGCTGCAGGTGTTCGTGCAGGTGGGCGGGGTCATGCGGCTCATCCCGCTGACCGGGCTCACGCTGCCGTTCGTCTCCTACGGCGGGTCGTCCATCGTGGCCAACGCCGCGATCATCGCGTTGCTGCTGCGGGTCAGCGACGCCGCCCGCCGCGCACCCGAACCGGTGCCGGATGCCCCCCTGTTCGACCCGGGCGCGGTTGCCGAGAGTCCCACCCAGGTGGTGAAGACGACATGAACCGCACGGTGCGCAAGGTCGCCGTCGCCTGCATGATCCTCTTCGCCGCGCTCCTGGCGAATGCGAACTGGCTCCAGATGGGCGAGGCGGGCAGCCTCAAGTCCCAGCCGACGAACGGGCGTCAGATCACCGAGCGCCTGGAACGACAGCGGGGCGCGATCGTCGCCGGTGACGTGGAGATCGCACGTTCGGTGCCGTCGAACGACCAGTACAAGTATCAGCGGCAGTATCCGGCCGGGCAGCTCTACTCCAACGTCACCGGCTACTACACGCTGTTCACGGCGGCCGGCCTGGAGCTGTCCGAGGACGTCTTCCTGTCCGGAGACGACGACCGGCTGCTCGCGAGCCGGGTGACCGGCCTGTTCACCGGCGCGGAGCGGCGCGGCGGTTCCGTGGTCACTACGATCAACCCCGCCGTCCAGAAGGCTGCGGCGGAGGCGCTCGACAACCGCAAGGGCGCGGTGGTCGCCATCGAGCCGCCGACCGGCGCGATCCTGGCGATGGTCACCAACCCGTCCTACGACGCGAACGCGCTGGCTGCCCATGACGAGAAGGCCGCGGCCAACGCCTATGGGCTGCTGTCGGGCAATCCGGATCAACCATTGCTGAACCGGGCGACCCAGCAGACCTATCCGCCCGGTTCCACCTTCAAGCTCATCACCACCGCCGCCGCACTGTCACAAGGCAGGACGCCGGATACCCGCGTCGCGGCACCCGACGAGCTACCGCTCCCGCTGAGCACCGTGCGGCTGCCGAACTTCGGCGGCGAACGCTGCGGCGACGGCGAGACCGACACCCTCATTCACGCGCTCACCATCTCCTGTAACACCGCGTTCGCACAGCTCGGCATCGATCTCGGTGCCGACACCCTGCGCCGGCAGGCCGAGGCCTTCGGCCTGAACGCGGCCTTCCCCGACTTCCCCTTGCAACAGGCCCGTAGCGTCTTCCCCGCCAAGCTCGACGCCGCGCAGACCGCGCAGTCAGCGATCGGCCAGTACGACGTCCGGGTCACGCCCCTACAGATGGCGGAGGTGGTCGCGGCGATCGCCAACGACGGCATGGAGATGAAGCCCTATCTCGTGTCCGAACTGCGCAGCCCGGACCTCAAGAGGATCAGTAAAACCGAGCCGGAGAAACTCGGTGAACCGGTGAGCAGTGAGGTGGCCGCCCAGCTCACGACCATGATGGAAAGCGTGGTGACGTCGGGGAGCGGTCGGCGGGCGCAGATCGGCGGCGTTACCGTCGCCGGGAAGACGGGGACCGCCGAGCACGGCACCAGTCTGCCGCACGCCTGGTTCGTGGGGTTCGCCCCGACGGACACCCCGAAGATCGCGGTTGCCGTCATCGTCGAGGACGGCGGCGGCGAGCTGGGTACCGGTGGTGCCGTCGCCGCCCCCGTCGCGAAAAAGGTCATACAGGCCGCGTTGGACAAGCCATGAACAACTCCCCGGGCAATCCCATCTCCCCGTCGCAGCCCTTCGCCGGCGCCGCGGCGCCGAACACCGTCCTCGACAACCGATACCGCCTGAACGGGCGGATCGCCGCCGGCGGCATGGGTGAGGTCTGGCGTGGCCTGGACCAGACCCTCGGCCGCCCCGTCGCGGTGAAACTGCTGCGCCCGGAGTACGCCAGCGACGAGTCGTTCCTGGTGCGGTTCCGCGGCGAGGCCCGCCATGCCGCCCGGCTGTCACACCCGGGCGTCGCCTCGGTCTATGACTACGGCGAGGTTGCGACCTCCGACGACTACCCGACCGCCTACCTGGTGATGGAGCTGGTGGAGGGGGAGCCCCTCTCCGCCGCGCTGCACCGGGAGAAGCGGTTGTCCCCGGAGCGCACGCTGGACATCCTCGGGCAGGCGGCCGACGCGTTGCAGGCCGCGCATGCCCTCGGCGTGGTCCATCGCGATGTCAAGCCCGGCAACCTGCTGCTGCGCCCGGACGGCGCGGTGAAGGTCACCGACTTCGGGATCGCCCGCGCGGTCGACGCCGCGCCGCTCACCGCCACCGGCATCATGATGGGGACGGCCTACTACGTGTCCCCCGAGCAGGCGTCCGGGCGTCCGGTGACACCGGCGAGCGATGTCTACTCGCTCGGCGTCGTCGCGTACGAGTGCCTCGCCGGTCGCCGCCCCTTCGACGACCGCAACCCCATCGTGGTCGTGATGGCCCACCAGCAGGACACCCCGCCCCCGCTGCCGACCGACATCCCCTACCAGGTGCGGGCCCTGGTGGACTCGGCGATGGCCAAGGACCCCGCGCGCAGGCCCAGTTCGGCGGGGGCATTCGCACGTTCGGCGGCCGGGATCCGGCGCAGCCTGTGGAGCCCGGAGCCGGCGCGCTGGCCCAGCACACCGGATGCGACCGCCCGCCATCCGGGGCCGGGCGCCGTCCTCCCGCCCGCTGGTGCCGCCGCTCGCCCGCCCCGATCCACCTCGCGCACCCGACCACCGTCCTGGGTGGCCGCACCGCCACCGTCCGCTCGCACCAGTGGACCGGGGCGCACCGGCGCTCCGTCGGACAAAGCCCAGGCGGTTCCCGATGGCCCGGGAGCCATGCTCGGCGGACCCGACGTACCTGCAACGGCCCTGCACAGCCCGCCCTACGGCGGCCCCGACACCGCGTACGGCGGCCCCGAGGGGGCGTACGGTGGCTCGGCCTACGGGACGCCGGACCGTGGCGGCCCCCGCGATCCCGGCACCGCCTACCACCCGGGTCCGCCGCCGTGGGCCCGTACCCCCGGCGGCCCCCCGGGCCTGTCCGGCCCGGACGGCCAGGATGATCTACGGCCGGGCTGGGAGGGGCGAGCTGCTCGACGGCACCGGCCGGAGACAGCCTCCCGTCCCGCCCTGCCACTGCCGCTTCTGACCATTCTGCTGATCCTCACCGTGGTGATCGTCGCATTCGCGACTAACAGGTTGTTCTCCAAGAGCAATTCCGAATCGAACTCCGCGACCACACCACCGGGGGTGGTGTACGCAACCGCAATCGGTGGTGAAATCGTCAGCGGTAACGCCGGGTCGGCGATTTCCGGCGCGGGAGGGGCGACGGCAGGGGAGTATTCGTGACCGACGTGACGGAGATGTATGCTCCGGGGGCTGGGCCACAGATCATCGGCGAGCGTTACGAGCTGGGCGAGGGCATCGGCTATGGCGGCATGGCGGAGGTCTTCCGCGGCCGTGACATCAGGCTCGGCCGTGAGGTCGCCATCAAGACGCTGCGCCCGGACCTCGCCCGTGATCCCACCTTTCTCGCCCGGTTCCGCCGCGAGGCACAGTCCTCGGCCGCGCTGAACCACCCCGCGATCGTCTCGGTGTATGACACGGGCGAGGACATCATCAACGGGGCGCAGATCCCCTACATCGTGATGGAGTTCATCGAGGGACGGACCCTGCGCGACGCGCTGCAGACTGAGGGCCGGTTCACCGAACGCCGCGCCATGGAGATCACCTCCGACGTCTGCGCCGCCTTGGACTACAGCCACCGGATGGGGATCATCCACCGCGACATCAAGCCGGCGAACGTGATGCTCAGCCCGGACGGCTCGGTCAAGGTCATGGACTTCGGCATCGCCCGCGCCACCACCGCGACCTCCTCGACCATGACCGCGACGGCCGCGGTGATCGGCACCGCTCAGTACCTGTCCCCGGAGCAGGCCCGAGGAGCCCGCGTCGACGCCCGCAGCGACGTCTACACCACCGGGGTGCTGCTCTACGAACTGCTCACCGGATCGCCGCCGTTCCGCGGGGACAACCCGGTGGCCGTGGCCTACCAGCACGTGCGGGAGGACCCGCCGCCGCCGTCCGCTCACGATCGCGGCATCTCCCCCGAGGCCGACGCGATCGTCCTCAAGGCGATGGAGAAGGACGCTGACGACCGCTACGGCACCGCGGGTGAGATGCGCGACGATCTGGAACGGGCGCTGGCCGGACGACGCGTGCACGCCATGATGGGAGGTGGTGGCGCGGGCGGGGCCGCCACCACCCTCGGCCCGGCCGCTGCCGGCACGGCGGTCCTCAGCCGCGGTGACCGAGCGGGTTACCCCACCCGGGACCGCTACCGCGACGACGACTACCGCAACGACGACCAGACCACCTACCGCGACGTGCCCTACGACGACGGCCGCTTCGGCACCGGTCCGTTCGACCGCTACGACGTGACCGGGGCCATCGACCGGCGGGCCGTTCCCGATCAGGAGCGTTCCCAGGCGTGGAAGTACATCCTCGCGGGTCTCGGAATCGTCATCGTCTTCGTCGCCGTCGTCCTGCTCGCCACGACCTTCCTCAGCTCCGGTCACAACACCGCCTCCACGAAGAAGATCCTCGTCCCGACCGGCCTCGTCGGGCAGAACGAGGAGCAGGCCCGCGCCCGGCTGCAGAGCGCCGGCTTCGGGGGGGATGTGGTCACGAAGCTGGTCGACTCACCGGACATGGCCGGCCGGGTCACGGCGGTCGACCCGGCCGAGGGCAAGGAGGTCGCCGCCAAGGGGATGATCACCCTGTCGATCGGCAAGGCCGCCGACGACGTCCAGATCCCCACCGACCTGATCGGGAAGACCCAGGCCGAGGCCGAGGCGGCGCTACGGGCGCTGGGGCTGGTCCCGAACTCGATGGCCTACGCCAACCCGACCGGCCAGAAGGTCGGCACGGTGAACAGCACCGATCCGCAGCCGGGTACGGCCGTCAAGCCCGGCAGCACGGTCACGCTCAACGTGGTCAGCCCGAACGTCAACGTTCCCGACGTGCGCAACCGCACGTACGACAATGCCGTCGCCGAACTCGGCCGCTACGGGCTGAACGCGGCCCGGCAGAACGTCGCGAACAACAACGTGGCGCCGGGGACGGTCGTGGACCAGAGCCCGTCCGGCGGCAACGTCCCTCGGGGCTCGACCATCACGCTGTCCGTCGCCCAGCAGATCCAGACCACCGCGCCGCCGACCCCGACCGAGACGCCGACCGGGCCCACCCCGACCGCGGAGCCGACCAGCACCTCGCCGAGCCCGACGGGTAATCCCACCCCTGGGACACCGGCCACGACGAGGCCGGGCGGCCTGGGGGGGCTGCTGGGCGGCCGCAACGGCGGTGGCGGCACCTGAGGTCGTCGCGCCGACGGAGGCGGTCGTGGCTGCTCAGGCAGTATGGGACTGCGGCCGCCCACGGTAGGGTGCCTGATGCCGCGGGAGGTCACGATCTGATGCGCATCCTGGTGATCGACAACTACGACTCGTTCGTCTTCAACCTTGTCCAGTACCTGGGCCAGCTCGAGACCGAATGCATCGTGCGCCGCAACGACGAGATGACGCCGGCCGACCTCGCCGCGCTCGGCGTCGACGGGGTCCTGCTCTCCCCGGGACCGGGTACGCCCGAGGCGGCCGGCGTGAGCATTCCCATGGTGCGAGCCTGCGCGTCGGGCGGTGTGCCGCTGCTCGGGGTGTGCCTGGGCCATCAGGCGATCGCGGTCGCGTTCGGCGCTACCGTCGACCGCGCCCCGGAGTTGCTGCACGGCAAGACCTCGGTCGTCCACCATGACCGGACCGGCGTTCTCACGGACCTGCCGTCGCCGTTCATCGCGACTCGTTACCACTCGCTGGCCGTCGAGGAGGACACCCTCCCCGAGGAAATCGAGGTGACCGGCCGGACCGAAAGTGGCGTGGTGATGTCGCTGCGCCATCGGCGGCTCCCGCTCGAGGGCGTGCAGTTCCACCCGGAGTCCGTCCTCACCCAGGGCGGCCACCTGATCCTCGCCCGTTGGCTGGACCAGTGCGGCGACGGCGGCGCGGCGCGCAGGCTCGCACCGGGGCTGTCCGCCGAGGTCGAGACCCTGCGGACGGCGGCGTTCTCCTAGCCGCGCCTGGCGGTGCCGGACAGGTCGATCATCGGCCCGTCGTAGCCGGATAACCGGCTGTCGGCGGCCTCCTCGACGCGGTATCCCAGCCGGTAGGCGTCGGCGTACTGCCGGTAGATCGTGACCTGTGGATTGGCCCGCAGGCTGGAGCGCAGCGCAGCGACCTCCCCGATCGCCGTGATCCGGAACGGCGGGGAGAAGACCTCGCCGTGCAGCAGAAGAGTGTTCCCGACGCAGCGGACCGCCGTCAGTGCCGTCACCCGGCGATCCATGATGCTCATCGCCTCGGCGCCGCCGGCCCACAGCGCGTTCACGACCGCTTGGACATCCTGCTGATGCACGATGAGATCGTCGGGCCTCGGGGCGGGCACGCCGGGGGCGTACGGGCCACCCCGGCCCTCCCGCGGGACGTCGTCCAGCTCGACGGTCAGCGCCGGCCCGCGCACCGGGGCCAACCCCGCGGGACCGGCCAGCCGCTCGACCAGGGACCGGGCGGCGGCATCGGTCCCGCGCGCGGAGCCTGGGGCCCCTGACGGGACGGCCTGCGCCGTGGTCGCGCGCCGCCGCGACTCGGCGTCCAGCCCGGCACGGCGGTCGGCCACCCGGCCCGCCTCCTCGTCGATAACCTGCGCGACTCCCGCCCGCTCCTGGGCCGCCCAAGCGGCGGTGTCCCGCGGGCCAGCCCGATCGAACGGGCCGCCGTCCAGCACCACGACGCCGGACAGCACGCCGGCCCAGAACAGCGACACCGCCCAGATCACCCGCCGCGACCGGCTCCCCGGCCAGGGCCAGGGCCGTAGCCCGCCGTGCACCGTTGTCCCCAACCTCCCTCGGTGCACCGCTGGACGGTTCACCCACGCCTGCCGGTGGATCGCCGGGGGCGGCACGCGACCATGCCACAGCCAGCTCGGCCGGGCGATCCGTCCGCCGCGTCGGAGGTATCGCCTCCAGCGCAGGCTACGCGGCCGATGGCGCTCTCGATGCCACATCGGTCTGATCGCCCCGGCACCGGCCGCGACGCCGGCGTCGCCCGGGCACCGACCGGAGGTGAATCCCGCCGGCCGGTACGCAACGGCGTTTCCACGGATGCCCTGTCTACGCTGGTACCCAGCGCGAGACCGCCGATGGCCGGACGAGGACGGCGACGGCGGTCGCCGCCCTCGTCCACGTACGGCCATCGAGGAGTTCCGCAGTGCCCGAGTCGCGACGCCGCAAGCCCAAGAAGCCGACCCCGACCACCACCGCGGGCGCGTCGGCACGCAAGCGGAAGCCGCCGTCTCCGCTCTGGTTCGGCGGTCTGATCCTCGCGTTCTTCCTGCTCGGGATCGCCTACCTGCTCGTCTACTACTTCTCCAACGGCGGCGTCCTGGGGATGGAGGGGCTGGGCGGCTGGAACATCCTTATCGGGTTTGGTTTTGTCGTCGTCGGGCTGGCCGTGTCGACCCAGTGGCGATAGCCGACCCGAACGCCAGACGCCCAATGGCCACGCCCGGCACAACCACCGGAGCTTCCAGCCGTGTCATTCATCCACAACCGTTGTCCACAAGTGTGGATACTTCCGTCTTGATCACCGATTACCCAGAGCATCCTGTTGCATCCTGAACGTCAGAAGATTTCCGGCTCCTCACCCTACGAAGCCACGATCGGGTTCTCCCGGGCGCTCCAGGTAGGCGAACGCGTGTTCGTCAGCGGGACCGGGCCGGTGTGGCCGGACGACACGGTTCCACCGGACGCTGAGCTGCAGATCCGGCGGTGCTTCGAGATCATCCGCACCGCACTGCGCGAGGCGGGCACCGATCTCGGTGACGTCACCCGTACCCGGATGTTCATCACCGATCCCGCCCACGTTCCGGCCGTCGGCGCCGTCCACGGCGAGCTGTTCGCCGCGATCCGCCCAGCCGCCACAATGGTCGTCGTTGTGGGACTGCTCGACGAGTGTTGGGTCGTCGAAGTGGAAGCCGAGGCGATCCTCGGGTCCGGGGCCAGGGCCGAGGCCGACTGACGGCCGGCCCTGACGCCGGGTCCGGGTCCCGGGCCGTCAGCGCGCGATGACCGCCCTGCGCAGACGCGCCACGGTGCGTTCGGCGTCGCCGGTTGCGACGATCAGGCGCCGGAACTCGCCGCCCGGGCGGACTTCCACCACGACCGCGGGCCGGCCGCGGTAGACAGCGACAAACTCCTTGCCGCCCCGCGACGGCCAGGTCCCGAGGGCCATGACGCGCGGCAGTCCGGTCCCGGGCGCCCGCCATCCGTGCACTTCCGCGAACGCGTCCGCCGCCAGGCGTACGTCGAGTACCTCGTCGAGCCGCACGGAGACGTCCCCACGCACCGCGCCGATCCGTTCAAGCCCGCGCAGGACGACCTCGACCCGCTTGTCCACAACCTCCAGGCTGGCCACAGCTCCCACGTTAGTGCCACGTCCCGCTCGGGTTCGCCTGATCGCCGTGGCTACCCGTCCCGGGACCGGCCTGCACGATCAGGTCGAGGGGGACGGCCGGGCGTAGGCCTCGGCATCCTCGGCCCTGATCACGTACATCACCGCGTTGATCAGGGCCAGATGAGTGAACGCCTGGGGGAAGTTTCCGAGATGGCGGCCACTGACCGGATCAATCTCCTCGGCATAGAGATCCAGCGGGCTGGCGAGGCTCAGCAGCCGTTCACACAGCTGCCGGGCACGGGTCAGCTCGCCGATCTCCACCAAGGCGGAGACCAGCCAGAACGAGCAGATCAGGAAGGCGCCCTCGGTGCCGGAGACCCCGTCGTCGGTCTCCTCCGTGCGGTAGCGCAGGACCAGCCCGTCGACGGTCAGCTCGTCGGCGATCGCGAGCACGGTGGCCTTCACGCGTTCGTCGGCCGCCGGCAGGAACCCGAGCAGCGGAATCAGGAGCAGTGAGGCGTCGAGCGCCTTCGATCCGTAGTACTGGGTGAACACACCGCGATGATCCACACCCTTCTCACACACCTCGGCGTGGATCTCCTCCGCCACGGCCCGCCAGCGCGCCGCCGTCTTGGCGTCCCCCCGCATCTGCGCCAGCCGCCGACCCCGGTCCAGGGCGACCCAGCACATCATCTTGGACACGGTGAAGTGCTGCGGCGCCCCGCGCACCTCCCACATCCCGCGGTCCGGCTCCCGCCAGTGCGTGGCCGCCGCCTCGACGAGGCGCACGAGCACCGGCCAGAGCCGTTCGGAGAGGTAGTCACGGGACTTGGTGTGCAGGTACACGGAGTCGAGGACGACGCCCCAGACATCGTGTTGACGTTGCAGTGCCGCTGCGTTGCCGATCCGTACCGGGTAGGCTCCCTCGTAGCCGGACAGGTGACCGAGGATCTCCTCATCGATCTTCGGCTCGCCGCTCACCCGGTACATCACCTGGATGTCGTCGTCATCGTTTTCGGCGACGTCAGCGATGAATGAGAAGAAATCGTTGGCCTCGTAGTCCAGCCCGAGGGTGTACAGGCCCCACAGCGCGAAGGTGGAATCGCGGATCCAGCTGTACCGGTAGTCCCAGTTCCGTTCGCCGCGCGGGGTCTCCGGCAACGAGGTGGTCGAGGCGGCGAGCAGAGCACCGGTCGGCGCGTAGGTCAGTCCTTTCAGCGCGAGGGCGCTGCGCTGCAGATGGCGCCGCCAGGGATGGTCGGGAAACATGCCCCGCGACAGCCACTGGCGCCAGAACTCCGTTGTCCGGTCGACGGCGACGCACGCCTGCAGGTAGGTGTCCGGAAGCAGGGGCTCCTCCGGGCGCCAGGTGAGCGCGACGAACGCGGTGTCCCCCTCCCGCAGCGTGGTGCGAGCCAGTGCCCGCCGGCCGTCGAAACCGAGCCGCAGGTCGGTACGCAGCCGCAGCGTGACGTTGGTGCCCGCATGGCTGATCACGCCGGAGGAGTAGTCCTCCCCCTCGTACTGCCAGGACTCGGGCTCGCGGCCGTAGTCGAAGTTCGGCTCGCACACCAGGCTGAGATCCACCGAGCCGTGCTCACAGCGAGCCAGCCGGAGCAGCACGTGGTCGGCGTCCCAGTCGCTCGGCGTCCGACGGTGCGTGTTCGAACGCTTGTGGGTGCGATGCCAGCGCCCGACCACCAGGCAATCGGTGACGATGAGCCAGCCGTTCGGCGTCTGCCAGGTGGTCTCGAGAATGTTTGTCCCGGGGAGGTAGCGCCGGCCGGCCGGGATCTGCGTACGCTCGGGACCGAAACGGAAGCCCCCGGCCGACCGGTCCAGCACCGACCCGAAGACACTCGGGGCGTCGGGCCGGGGCACGCACATCCACTCGACGTTGCCGCTGGGGGCAACGAGACAGGACGTCTCACAGTCGGACAGGAATCCGTACTCGGCGATCGGCGGGAAGGGACTGCCCCCGCTGCGCCGCACCGGTGAATATGCCATCTGCTCCCCCTGCCCGCGCCGTGCCACGGCATCCATCACGCTATCGCCACCACACATAGATCGCTACTATGAGTATTGACAAGAAAGCGAATGGTAGCTGCTACTCGGCGGCGTGCAAGCGTCGCGGCCGTCCTCGCCCCCGCGACCGGGGCTGCCGCACTACAGCCGTCGGACTACAGCTGTCGGGCTACACCAGTGTCGACGACTTGATGATCGCGGCGACGAACAGCAACGCGAGCACGGCGGCGACCCCGCCCGCTTGGAGCAGCACCCGGCGGGGCGAGACGTAAGCGTAGATCAGACCGATGACGGCACCGACGGCCAGCCCACCGAGATGCCCCCATTTGTCGATGTTGCTGAACGAGAAGGTGATGGCGAGGTTGATCCCGAGCACGATGAGGATCTGCCGGGAGTCAACCCGCAGGCGGCGGGCGATGATGTAGTAGGCGGCGAAGAACGCGAAGATCGCGGTGGATGCGCCGACCGACACGGTGAACCCGTCACCGAGCACGTAACTCAGGGTGTTCCCACCGAGCGCCCCTGCCACGAACAGCGCGAGGTACCGGGCCCGCCCGAGGATCGCCTCGAGCTGAAACCCGAGCAGGTACAGCGCGTACATATTGAACAGGATGTGGAGCACGCCGGCGTGCAGGAAGGCCGCGGTCAGCAGCCGGTAGTACTGGTCGTCCGCCGCGATCTGGATGCCGATCATGGCGAAGTCGCCGGTGAAGCGGTTGAAGGTGCCGCGGCCGGTCAACCCGGGCGCGCCCTGCAGGATGTAGGCGACGACGCACAGGCCGATGAAGATCTGGGTGACCAGCCCCTGCCGGGCGACCTGGGCCGGGCCACCGAGTGTGGTCCGCGTTCGGCGCTGCGGCGTGGAGCGGTCGCCCTCCTCCGGGCAGTGGAAGCCAACCGCCGCCGGGCGCATGCAATCGGGGCAGATGGGCCGGCCGCAGCGATGGCAGGAGACGTAGGTCTCCCGGTCTGGATGGCGGTAGCAGTACGGGATCACCGCGGCGCCGGCCGGCGGGCGGTCCGCCCGCGGGAGGGCCGCCGGGACCGGAAGGTGGAGTCCACCCCGACCAGCCGGGCGCCGGGCCGACCGTGGGTCGCCACCCCGGCTCGGCCACCGGGTGGCCCGAGCCAGCCGGGCGCTGCTCCGGGCCGCCCGGCTGGTCATCCGTGGGCGGTTCGACGGGCGGGTTCGCTGTCACCACGCCGCCCCGGCGGCCGGCATCGCCGCCCGAGGAGTACGGCTGACGTGAACATGTCCGGCCGCCCGTACGCATGCGGTGGCCGGCGACCACGCACGCCGCGCGGCTGGAGCTCTCATGCGCCGTACTCCCGGGTTCGAGGCGGGGACCGGCCGGTCAGGCGGACCGGCGGTCGATCACGATCTCCTGGATGACGATGTCAGACTTCGGCCGGTCCTGCGCCCCGGTCGGCGCCTTGGCAATCGCATCCACCACGTCGGTTCCCCGCGTGACCTCACCGAAGATGGTGTGCTTGCGGTTGAGCCAGTCGGTGGGCGCGACCGTGACGAAGAACTGCGAGCCGTTGGTCCCCGGTCCGGCGTTCGCCATCGCGAGCAGGTACGGCCGGTTGAAGGTCAGGTCCGGATGGAACTCGTCGGCGAACCGGTAGCCCGGACCGCCTCGACCGGAGCCCAGCGGGTCACCGCCCTGGATCATGAAGTTCGGAATGACCCGATGAAAGACCGTTCCGCTGTACAGCGGCGTGCCGGTCTTCTTGGCACCGGTCGCCGGGTCCGTCCACTCCTGCGTGCCGGTCGCGAGGCCGACGAAGTTCCGCACCGTCTTGGGAGCGTGGTCGGGGAACAAGCGGATCTCGATGTCCCCCTGAGTCGTCCGCAGCGTCGCGTACAGCTCCTCGGCCATGCGCCTCTCTTCTCTTCAGATCGATCTCTGCGGGTGCCTGGTCAGCCGGCGTCCGGATGGGTCTCGATCGTATGCGCCGGGCGCCGCGGGGGAATTCCATCACCGAGGTTGGCACCGGGCACACGTTCCCAAGGGCACAGCCCAGGCAAGTCACCCAAGTATGAGTGACACGCTACAGAAGGTTGACGCGTTGGAGAAGCCCGCCGACGGGGTACGGCACACTTCACAGATCTTGACCAGACCGAACCCAGGCACACCACCAGTTCCATGGCCGGACGCCTCGACCATCGGCTCAACGAGAGGGCATCATGAGTACGACATTGAAGGACAGACTGTCACATGTTACTGACACGGCGCCGGTTAGCGGGCTGTCCGACACCGCGAAGAGCGCCGCCGACCGCGCCGGCACGGTCGCTCACAAGGCGGCGAGCAAGGCCGGGGGTACGGCCGGATCGGCCGCGTCGGCCACCAGGGATGTGGGCACCAGCGTGGCGCACCGGATCTCCGACGCCTCCAGCACGGCCACCAAGACCGGTGTGTCGGCCCAGAAGGCAGCCGGGAAGGCCGCGGGCCGGGCCGTCGGCAAAGCCACCGCCGTGTCCGGTCGGACCGCCAAGCGGATCGAGAAGGCCCGGGCGCATGCCGAGCTCTCCGCCGAACGCGCCCGGGCCGCCGCCGAGCTGCGGGCGGAGAAGCATCGCTCCCGGCGCGCGGTGCAGCGCGAGACCAAGGCGCGCCTGCAGGCCGACAAAGCCCAGGAGATCCTGGAGAAGCGGCTGGCGAAGGCCGAGTCCAAGCTCGCGAAGGTGCACCGCCGTCGGCGGCGGGGGTTCCTCACGCTCGCCATCGTCGGCGCGGGTGCGGCGGGTATCGCCGCGGTGCGGCGGTACCTGGCCCAGGCTGAGGAAAGCCCAGCCGCCACCGCCGAGCCCATGCCGCTTGACACCACCACCACCGCCGCCC
>NZ_CDWRCK010000022.1:20717-27271 GCF_977927595.1 Frankia sp. CcWB3 | reverse complement strand
GCGGCCTCCAGGCCAGGATGGGTCGCCCCAGCACCCGACGGGGAGGGTCCCGGTCCCGCTGGCGAGGCGGTCCGCGACGCGATCCCGTCCCCTCCGGACCCAACCCAGACCAACCCAGACCCGCCCCCGCACCCGACCCCAGACCCGGCCCGGTGCAGGCGCCGTAGGCTGGTCGGGTGAACGGCCGCAGCTACGAGGTCCGCACGTTCGGGTGCCAGATGAACGTCCACGACTCCGAACGGCTCTGTGGGCTGCTGGAATCCGCCGGCTACTCCCCGGTCGATCCCGGCGGCGAGGCGGATGTAGTCGTGTTCAACACCTGCGCGGTGCGGGAGAACGCCGACAACCGCCTGTACGGCAATCTCGGCCAGCTCGTCCCGGTGAAGAAGGGCCATCCGGGCATGCAGATCGCGGTCGGGGGCTGCCTCGCCCAGAAGGACCGGGCCGCGATCCTTGACCGGGCACCCTGGGTTGACGTGGTTTTCGGCACGCACAACCTGCACCGACTGCCCGTGCTGCTGGAGCGCGCGCGGCATAACGCGGCGGCCCAGGTCGAGATCGCCGAGGCCCTGGAGGTCTTCCCGAGCTCTCTGCCGACCCGGCGGGCCAGCCATCACTCGGCCTGGGTCAGCATCAGCGTGGGATGCGACAACACCTGCACCTTCTGCATCGTCCCCAGCCTGCGTGGCCGCGAGCGTGACCGCCGGCCGGGCGACGTGCTCGCCGAGGTCGAGGCCCTGGTCGCGGAGGGCGCCCTGGAGATCACGCTGCTGGGGCAGAACGTCAACTCCTACGGGCGCTCCCTGGGAGATCCCGGTGCCTTCGCGAAGCTGCTGGCCGCCTGCGGTCGCGTCGACGGTCTCGAACGTGTCCGCTTCACCTCACCGCATCCGCGCGACTTCACCGATGACGTCATCGAGGCCATGGCGACCACCTTGAACGTGTGCCACCAGCTGCACATGCCGTTGCAGTCCGGGTCGGACACCGTGCTGCGCCGCATGCGCCGCTCGTACCGTCGGGACCGGTTCCTCGGCATTGTCGAGCGGGTGCGGGCAGTCATGCCCGACGCGGCCATCACCACCGACATCATCGTGGGCTTCCCCGGCGAGACCGAGGCGGACTTCGCCGACACCCTCGACGTGGTGCGGGCGGCCCGGTTCTCCGGCGCCTTCACCTTCCAGTACTCGCCTCGCCCGGGCACCCCGGCAGCGACCATGGATGCCCAGGTGGACCGGGCGACTGTAGCCGACCGGTATACCCGGCTGGTGGCCCTGCAGGACGAGATCTCCTGGGCGGAGAACCGGGCCCTGGTCGGCCGGCGGGTCGAGGTGCTGGTCTCGGAGGGAGAGGGGCGCAAGGACGGCGCCACCGGCCGGATGTCCGGCCGGGCCCGGGACGGACGGCTCGTGCACTTCCGCGCGGACGAGGCCGCGAGCTCGCCCACCGGCTCGGGCTCGAGGGCGGGCGGCGCCGCGGTCGCGCCTACGGTGCGCCCGGGCGACGTCGTCGAGACGGTGGTGACGCGGGCGGCACCCCACCACCTCACCGCCGACGGCCCCCTGCGGTCCCACCGGGCGACCCGTGCGGGGGACGCGTGGGCGCTCGGGCGTGACGGTGGCGGTGCGGCCGCCGCGCAGCAGCCGGCAGGCGGACGGCCGATCGTCACCCTGGGCATCCCGTCCCTGCGGCCGTCCTCGCCCGGTCCCGTCGGCCTGGCGTCTGCTGGCACGGCGTCGGCCGGCGCGGACGCCTGCTGTACTCCGGTACGTCGATGACCCTCGTCGCCGCCGCGGTCTGTCCTCATCCTCCGTTGCTGGTTCCCGAGGTCGGCTGTGGTGAGCCGATCGAGGCACGGGCCGTCGCGGTGGACGCGGTGCGCCTGCTGTGTGCCACCAAGCCGGACACGATCGTGGTGGTGGGTGACGCGGCGACCGAGGTGTCCTACGGCCCCGCCGCGTTCGGGTCGCTGGCCGGCTTCGGCGTGGATCTCCGGGTGGACCTCGGCCCGACCGCGCTGGCCCCCGAGTCGCCGTCTGTCCCGTCGTCGCCCGTCCTACCGTCGCCCCCTCTACCGTTGTCGATCACGATCGGCGCCTGGCTGCTGGGCGCCGTCGGTTGGCCCGGCGCCCGCACCGCCGTCGGGGTGCCCGCGGAGATCTCTCCGGACGGGGCCGTCGCACTCGGATCGCGGCTGGTCGCGGGCTCCGCTCCGCAGGAACGCCTCGCACTGCTCGTGATGGGCGACGGCTCGGCCTGTCGCACGCTGAAGGCTCCCGGCGGGTTGGATCCACGGGCCGCGGCGTTCGACGCGACCGCCGCCGCGGCGCTGGCCGCGGGGGATCCAGCCGGCCTGCTCGCCCTGGACCCGGGGTTGGCCCGGGAGCTGCTCGCCGCGGGCCGGGCGTCCTGGCAGGTCCTGGCCGGCGCCCTGCTCGCCGCGACCCGGGACGGCCCGGGCCCGGGGTCCCTGGGCCCGGGGGCATGGAACAGTGACCTCCGGTATGACGACGCGCCGTACGGTGTCGGCTATCTGGTTGCCCTCTGGACACGGGATGTTGCCGAGCGAGGATGAACAGGCAGGAGGAACCGCGCCGGGGGCCGGTGGTGGCGGTCGTGGGGCCGACCGCTGGCGGGAAGAGCGACCTCGGCATCGAGATCGCGCTCGCCCTCGGCGGCGAGGTGGTGAACGCGGACTCGATGCAGCTCTACCGCGGGATGGACATCGGTACCGCCAAGGTTCCCGAGGCGGAGCGTCGCGGGGTGCCCCACCATCTGCTCGACCTGTGGGACGTGACGCATCCCGCGGACGTCGCGAGCTTCCAGGTGGACGCCCGCCGGGTAATCGACGATCTGCTCGCCGCCGGGCGCATTCCGGTGCTGGTCGGCGGTTCCGGGCTCTACGTCCGCGCGGTTCTCGACAATCTGACCTTCCCGGGGACCGATCCGGGCGTCCGGGCGCGGTGGGAGGAGGAACTGGCCCGCGTCGGCGCCCCGGCGCTGCACGACCGGCTGGCCGCGCTGGCACCGCAGGCCGCCGCGGCGATCCTGCCCAGCAACGGCCGGCGGATTGTGCGTGCCCTGGAGGTCGTCGAGCTCACCGGAACCTTCACGGCCACCCTGCCGGAGCACCGCTCGGTCTATGAGGTCGTGCAGATCGGCGTGGATCGCCCCGATCTCGACCAACGGATCACGGACCGGGTGGAGAAAATGTGGGGTGCTGGTTTTCCTGACGAAGTGCGAAGGTTGGTGGAATGCGGCCTGCGGGAAGGCCGAACCGCGTCTCGCGCACTGGGCTATGCCCAGGTTCTGGCCTGGTTCGACGGCGCAATGGACTCCGCTGAACAGGCCAAGCTCGCCACAATTACGGCGACGCGGCGCTTTGCCCGTCGACAAAGGTCCTGGTTCCGGCGGGATAACCGGATAGCCTGGTTGGACCAACCAGATGTCACCCAGGTGCGACGGCTGGTGGGTTCGCTCTGACGGGTGATCGGCCGACCGGGTCGGGGTCGATCGGGCCGCCGCCAATGCGTGGCGTCGCCGGTGGCCGGTGCGCGGCGGCCGGTCCCGCACGGCGTCTGGAGAGATCGATGTGACCGCGCCCACCGCTGATGCTGGTACCCCACCCGACCTGACTCTCGTCCCCGCGCTCTACGCCGCCTTCGATGATGGTTCGCTGCGGCTGCACTTCCAACCGGAGGTCGACCTGCGCAACGGGTCGGTGCCGGGGATGGAAGCCCATCCGCGGTGGCTGCACCCGGAACGCGGGGTGCTGGGCCCGGCGGATTTCATGCCGATCGCCGTGGCCGCGGGCCTCGTCCATCAGGTGGACCAGTGGGTGCTGCGGATGGCCGTGACCGAGGCGCGCACCTGGCATCGGATGGCGGTCGGGACGCCGATCCGCCCGCCCCGGTTGTGGGTGAACATCGATGGCCGCCAGCTTGCCAGCCTCGCCTTCGCGGCCGAGGTCGACCGGCTCGTCTCGGGCCGGGTGCTGCCGGCCGGGGCGATCGGCCTCGAGTTCAGCGAGCAGACCCTCGGGCTCGCCGCGCCGATGGTGCCCCGGTTGCTGACCCGGCTGCGTGCCCTCGGGGTGGCGATCGCGGTCGGGTCCTTCGGCACGTGGCTGGGCTCGCTGGCCGTGCTCGACCAGTTGCCGCTGAACCTCGTCAAGATCGACGGCCTGTTCCTGCGGGCGACCATGAAGGACCTCGAGGGTGAGGCCGTGCTCGCGGCCATCGTCCGGCTCGCCCACCAGCGCGGCCTGCCCGTCGTCGCCGACGATGTCGACACCGCGCGCCTGGCGTCCCGGGTGGTGGATCTTGGCTGCGATCGCGCCATCGGACCGGTGTTCTGTCCGCCGGTGCCGGTGGAGGACGCTCGGATGATCGCCCTCGGGCGCGGCCGGCCCGACCGCTGGTACAAGCCGTCGCATTCCGACGACCGGATGCGGGAGTGGGCGCGGGCCGCCGCCGGCTGACGCCGCCGCGGGAGCCCGGTCGTCAGGTGCCGAGCGGCGTCCCCCGTACGATCGGCGACGTGCGGGACGAGCTGGGGTTGCGATTCGTCAAGGGCCACGGGACGGGCAACGACTTCGTCCTCCTGCCGGATCCCGACGGGGACCTCGACCTCACCGTGGGCCTGGTGCGCGCGCTGTGCGACCGGCGGACCGGCATCGGGGGCGACGGGGTGCTGCGGGTGGTGCTCTGCGCCGCGGTTCCCGAGGCGGCCGGTCTGGCCGGCCGGGCGCGCTGGTTCATGGACTACCGCAATGCTGACGGTTCGATTGCCGAGATGTGCGGCAACGGCGCCCGGGTGTTCGCCCGCTACCTCGTCGACGCCGGATACGCCCGGCCGGGACGGTTCCACGTCGCGACCCGCGCCGGGCTGCGGCTCGTCGAGGTCGCGGTGGACGGTGACGTCACGGTCGACATGGGACCGCCGCGGATCATCGACGGACCCGGGGCCCCGGTCACCGTCGCCGATCGTGCCTTCACCGCGACCGCGGTCTCGATGGGTAATCCGCACGCGGTCTGCTTCGCCGACGACCTGGACGTCGCCGGGCTGCGTCGGCTCGACCTGACCCGACCACCGTCGTTCTCCCCGGTCGACTTCCCGGACGGGGTGAACGTGGAGATCGTCGTCGCCCGGCCGGGTGGGGTGGCGATGCGGGTGTTCGAACGTGGGGTCGGGGAGACCGCGTCCTGCGGCACCGGTGCCTGCGCGGTCGCGGTGGCCTGGGCGGCCCGGCGAGGTGCTCGGCCGGGGGGTGCGCCGGTCGAGGTCGAGGTGGATGTGCCCGGCGGCGGCCTGGTCGTGATCTGGCAGCCGGAGACCGTGCTGTTGCGAGGGCCCGCCGAGCTGGTCTTCGACGGCGTGCTGCGCCGTGCGGAGGTCCACGACCCGGTCGGGTGAGGTGTCCGTTTCCTACAAGACCCGGCCCGCCTGCCGGCCCTACGGTGCCCTCATGCCACCATCGTTCACCCTGACCGGTGTGATCGTCGCTGATATGGCCCGGTCCCTGGCGTTCTACCGCCGGCTCGGCCTCGACCTGCCCGCCGGGGCCGACGCCCAGCCGCACGTCGAGGTGCAGCTGCCCGGCGGTCTACGCCTCGCGTTCGACAGCGAGGCGACCATCCGATCCTTTGATCCGCACTGGTCGGCGGGTACCGGCTCGCCGCGGGTCGGGCTGGCCTTCGCCTGCGACACGCCGGACGAGGTCGACGAGGTCTACGCCGACCTCGTCGGCGCCGGTCACGCCGGCCACCTTCCGCCCTGGGACGCCTTCTGGGGCCAGCGGTACGCGGTCGTGCTCGATCCAGACGGCAACCACGTCGACCTCTACGCCCCACTGCCCGTAGTGGCCGCGATATCCGCGATATCCGCGACATCCGCTACCGAGACGTCCAGTTCGTCCTGAACGTTGGCAGTTCGGATGAGACGGGTCGGCGGAACTCCGGCGAGCGCGCGTACCTCCCGGGCGAGGTGCGCCTGGTCGGAGTAGCCGGCCTCGGCCGCCACGACCGCGAACGGGATGCCGGCCCGCGCCGCGTGCAGGGCGTCCTGCATCCGGAGGATCCTGGCGAGCGTCTTCGGGCCATATCCGAAGACGCGCCGGCAGCGACGCAGCAGCTGGCGTTCGCTCAGCCCGACTATGCGCGCGAGGTCGTCCACGGGCGCCCGGGCGCGGGCACCCGCCAGAACGGCGGGAACCAACCGGTCCACGAGCGCCGGGTGAACGGGCCGGGCGGCGATCGACGACTCGAATGCGACCAGGGGATCAGCGGCCATGGCGAGCCGCTCGGCGAGTCGCTGCGCCGGTCCGTCGCCCCACAGGTCGGCGAGCGGGATGCGTTGGTCGCGCAGTTCGTCCGCGGCCACTCCGAGGTGGGATGGTCCAGAGCCCGAGTCGAAGCGGAGCCCGACGTGCCGCACGCCTGGTGCCCAGCGCACCAGCTTCGCCGCCGTGTCCGGCCCCGCGACGATCAGATTGGCGTCGGAACTCCAGATGATGTCCATGCATCCGTCCGGCAACACCCGCCGGCTGCACACCAAGT
>NZ_CDWRCK010000022.1:0-20352 GCF_977927595.1 Frankia sp. CcWB3 | reverse complement strand
TCCGAGGGCCCGGTGCTGTCCGGACGCCGGTCCGCCGTCGTCCGCGTGGTGTCCGGGGGAGTCGGGCGGCCCGAGCTGTCCCAGATCGTCGCGGCGAGGCGGCGGGCCCGTCTCTCGTGGTACTCGTGGTACACGGCGCAGACGTTACGCCGGCGGAGCGGCAAAACGGTTCGCGATCGACGTGGTGGCGTGGGACCCTGGTTGGCGACGGGATTCGCCGGGAAACGAGGGGGGAGACGCGCCACGAGCGTGGCAGGGTCTTCCGGACCGGCGGATCCTCCTCGGGCCACCGGGTCGTGGGGCCCGGCCGGAGCAAGCGGCACGGAATGATCGCGGAATGGTGCGGTAACGGGCCGCGTTGAGAACGGATGGTATGACACTTCCTGCTGACGCCTTCGATGCGTCCACTCTCGACAGATCCCTCATCAAGCTGACTGGCGCCGATCCGTCTTACCTGCCGAACTTCTTCGACGATTCTGGGGACGGTTTCGACCTGGAGGATCGCGCCGCGTTGCGGCGGGTTCCCGGTTTCGCCACCGAGCTCGACGACGTCACCGAGGTCGAGTACCGGCAGCTGCGGCTGGAGCGTGTCGTCCTCATCGGCGTATGGACGTCGGGTTCCCTGCGGTCGGCCGAGAGCTCCATGGCGGAGCTCGCGGCGCTCGCCACGACCGCCGGTTCGGTGGTGCTCGACGCGCTCGTGCAGCGCCGCGATCGGCCGGATGCCGCGACCTACGTCGGTTCGGGCAAGGCGCGCGAGCTCGCCGAGGTCGTCGCGGCGACCGGCGCGGACACGGTGGTCTGCGATGGCGAACTCACCCCGGGTCAGCTGCGGCAGCTGGAGGAGGTCGTCAAGGTAAAGGTCATCGACCGGACGGCCCTCATCCTGGACATCTTCGCCCAGCACGCGACCTCTCGAGAGGGCAAGGCCCAGGTCGAGCTCGCGCAGTTGCAGTACATGCTGCCCCGGCTGCGTGGGTGGGGTGAGTCGATGTCGCGGGCCGCGGCCAGCGGCGGCGGCCGGGCGCCCATCGGTACCCGTGGTCCCGGTGAGACGAAGATCGAGACCGACCGTCGGCGGCTGTGGGCCAGGATGGCGCGGTTGCGCCGCGAGCTCGCCGCGATGACGACCGTGCGGGAGACCAAGCGTTCCGCCCGGCGGCGGGGCGAGGTCCCCAGCGTGGCGATCGCCGGTTACACCAACGCCGGTAAGTCGTCGCTGCTCAACCGGCTGACCGGCGCGGGTGTCCTAGTCGAGGACGCGCTGTTCGCCACCCTCGATCCGACCGTGCGGCGGGCGACCTTGCCGGACGGCCGGGCCTTCACCCTGACCGACACCGTCGGATTCGTCCGGCATCTGCCGCATCAGATTGTCGAGGCGTTCCGCTCGACGCTGGAAGAGGTCGCCGATGCCGATCTCATCCTGCACGTTGTGGACGGATCATCGCCGGATCCGGCCGCGCAGATCTCCGCCGTGCGCGAGGTTCTCAACGACATCGACGCGGGCGGTGTTCCCGAGCTGATCGTCGTCAACAAGGTGGACGCCGTGGAGCCGACGGTCGTCGCGGGGCTGCGCCAGCTCGCCCCAGACGCCGTGTTCGTCTCGGCACGCACGGGCGAGGGGCTGGCCGCGCTGGTCGACGCGCTCTGTGCCCGGGTGCCGCATCCCGACGTGGAGATGCGCGTGCTCGTGCCCTACAGCCGGGGCGACCTGGTCTCCCGGGTGCACGCGAACGGCGAGGTGCTCACGCTGGAGCACACCGAGACCGGTACCCGGCTGTCCGCCCGGGTCTCCCCGGGACTCGCGGCGGAGCTGCACGCCTACCGGGCCTGAGCCCAGGAGCGATCAAACGCGAGGCAACCCGGCCGGCCACCCGATGGGCGGCCGGCCGATCCACGTCAAACCCTGCGGAGCACAGCCACGATCCGGCCGAGGATGGTCGCATCCTCACCGGCGATGTCGGCGAAGGCCGGGTTCTCCGGATGTAGCCAGATCTTGCCGTCCCGAACCCGCAGGCGCTTGACCGTCGCCTCCCCGTCGATCATTGCGGCGACGATCTCCCCGTTGTCCGCGACCGACTGCTGGCGGACGACCACCCAGTCACCGTCGCAGATCGCCGCATTGATCATCGAGTCGCCGACGACTCGGAGCAGGAACAGAGTGCCCTCGCCGACGATCTCCCTGGGTAGCGGGAAGACGTCCTCGACCGCCTGCTCGGCCAGGATCGGGCCACCGGCGGCGATTCGGCCCAGCACCGGCACGTAGGCGGCGTCCGACTTGCTTCCTTCGGTGGTGCCCGGCGCCGCCTCACCGACGATGGGAATCGTGCCCGCCACCGTCGTCGCGCCCGCGTCCGCATTCGCGCGCCGCCGGGGGTGCTCGACGGTCAGCACCTCCATCGCTCTCGGGCGGTTCGGGTCCCGCCGCAGGTAGCCCTTCTCCTCGAGCACCTTGAGCTGGTGAGCCACACTACTGGTGCTGGTGAGGCCGACCGCCTCACCGATCTCCCGCACGCTGGGCGGATATCCGCGCCGCTCCACCGCGGCCCGGATGACCTCTAGCACCTTGCGCTGCCGGGGGGTCAGGCCCGCGTCCGCGGGGCCTTCGGGAAAGGCTCGCACGTTGCCGCGGGTTCCGCCCCGGCGCGTACCCCTGCCTTGGCTAGTCATCGCTTACCGCTCTCCTCGTCGCGTTTTTCTTCCGCCGTGCGGCCACCGGCCGGCCGGTGGCCGCACGGCGGACCGTCCCGCTCCGGAAGCCGTCACCCACCGACTCGCCGCTGTCCGTGACCGAGGGAAACCGCCCGGTTCACACCCGATCGACTCGACGGTAACCGGCGGGTCGCAGAATCTCAAACGTCTGTTCGAGCGTGTTCCTGGCGGTTTCCGGTTCCCGATGCGACAATCGACCACGCGTTCGATCGAACGAAGGTTCGATCTTTGGCGTTCGGTGTCGTCGGAACGGGAGGGTGCCATGGGATCCGCACACAGGGCGCGGGTCGTCGACCTGTCGACGGCCAGGGACCGGGCGGGTCGCCGGCCGGCGGGATACCCGCCGGGTCGCCCGCCCGCACCCCCGCCGCTCCGGCTGACCCGGCGGGGTCGGGTGGTGGTGGTATCGATTGTCGTGGCGATTGTCGTGGCGGTAGCAATCATGATCATGCCTGGGGTGTCGATCGCCGGGCCGGATGCCGCGGAGGCGCCGCGGCGCCATCTGGTCGTGCCGGGGGAGACGCTGTGGGCGGTGGCGGTGGCGCTCGACGAGAGCGCCGACACCCGGGTCGTGGTGGACCGGCTGATGCGGCTGAACCACCTGCGGTCGCCGCTGATCACCCCGGGCCAGTCGTTACTCCTTCCCTGACGCCCGGCTTCCCCGGCTTCCCGGGTCCACGAGTGTCTCGGCGCGGGGGCTCGCGCGCCGTCGTCTTTCGTCGACGTGCGGTGCCGCTGCGGTGCGGACCACACGGACCATACGGGGGTGCTGTCCCCATCTCTGGGGCCGTGCGCTACCGTGGACACAACATCTGGTGCTTATCGGGGTGTAAGTCATCCACAGGTTGTTTCACAGGTCTTCCACGGGGAGCTGGCGGTCCATCCACAAGGTGGTCCGTCCGGCGTGGATGCCGGGTCCTCAACGGTGTCCCGTCGTCCCCGGTCCGGGGCGGTCGGCTCCGGCGCGGGCGAAGGAGGCGTAGCGCGTGCGGTGCCCGTTCTGCCGGCATCCGGACAGTCGCGTCGTCGACAGTCGGGAGGCCGAGGAGGGTTCGGCGATCCGCCGCAGGCGGTCCTGCCTGTCCTGCGGTCGCCGGTTCACTACGATGGAGGAGGCGTCCCTTCAGGTTCGCAAGCGCAGCGGGGCGGCCGAGCCGTTCAGCCGGGCCAAGGTCATCGCCGGTGTCCGCAAGGCCTGCCAGAGCCGGCCGGTGCGGGATGATGATCTCGCGCTTCTGGCGCAGCGGGTAGAGGATGCCGTCCGCTCGTCGGGGTCGGCGGAGGTGCCCGCGGAGGCGATCGGCCGGGCGATCCTCGGTCCGCTCCGTGAGCTCGACGAGGTGGCTTATCTCCGCTTCGCCTCGGTGTATCTGGCCTTCGAGTCGTTGACCGACTTCGAATCCGCGATCGTCGCGTTGCGCTCCGAGGCCGCCGGACCTCCCACCATGCGGGATGGACCAGCTCGACCGGTCCCGCGCGGCGCCGTCGATGCCTCGCCGGTGACCGGCACCCAGCAGGTGCATAGCAGGTAGGGCCGGGACCACTCGGCCGGAAGCGTCCTACATCGCCCTGGTTCGCCGTGCCGGCCCGGTCCCGCCGGCGACGGGTGACATCCCGCGTCGCGGCCGTGCGAGGACCGCGGACCTCCCGGACGGCACACCTGCGGCCCGGCTCGACCTGGCTGGTGCCGTTCGTCATGCGTGTTCGCCGTGCGCGTGCTCGTCCCCGCGGGCACCGCCGTGCGCGGAGGCCCGGCCCCGCACCGTCCCGACGTCCGCTGGCGGCGGCCCGGGGCGGGGATGCCCACAACACATTGTTGAAGGTTGAAGCTGACGAGTGAAGACGAGGAGCGTCATGACCGACAGCCGCGGCACGAAGCCGAGCAGGTCAGCGGCGAAAGCGAGTGGGTTGAAGATCCAGCGGTCACGCACCACCGCCGGCGTCCACCCGTACGACGAGGTCACCTGGGAGTCCCGGGACGTCGTCATGACCAACTGGCGGGACGGCTCGGTCAACTTCGAGCAGCGGGGAGTGGAGTTCCCGCAGTTCTGGTCGGTGAACGCCTCCAACATTGTTACCAGCAAGTACTTCCGCGGGGCGCCCGGCACGCCGGGCCGGGAGTGGTCGCTGCGGCAGTTGATCGACCGGGTCGTGCACGCCTACGGCGCGGCTGGCCGCGAGCACGGCTACTTCGCCTCGGGCACCGACGCCGAGATCTTCGAGCACGAACTGGCCTGGATGCTGCTCCACCAGGTCTTCAGCTTCAACTCGCCGGTCTGGTTCAACGTGGGAACCCCCGCGCCGCAGCAGGTCTCGGCGTGCCAGCCCTATGACGCCCTCGTCAGCACGCCGTCCGGTCTGGTTCCCATCGGCGCCCTGGTGGAGGCGGACGCGGTGGGGACGAAGGTCTTCGACGCGCACGGTCTGACCCAGGTGATCGCGACCAAGTCCAACGGCGTCAAGGACGTCCTGCGGATCTGGACGAAGGCCGGTCACGCGCTCGACGTCACCGCCGATCATCTGGTGTGGCGGAGCACCTCCGCGGGTGCCGGGGCCTTCGTTCCCGCCGGCACGCTGCGGGCCGGGGACACCCTCGAGTGGCATCTCACCATCGCCCCTGGCGAGGGTGAGATCACCTCACGGGAGATCGCCGAGGCGGCGCTCGCGGGCCGGCTGCAGGCGGACGGTTTTGTTGGTCGGTACGCCGGTACGAACGCCTCGCTGACCATCGAGGCGATGACTGTGCCGACCCGGCTGTATGACGCTCCGCTGCCCGTTGTCGCGGCCTATCTGCGCAGCCTGTTCCAGGCCGATGGCTACGTGTCCCGCCGGGATCGCTCGACGCTGATCGGGCTGGACATGATCAGCGAGGGCCTCATTCGCGGGGTGCAGGGCCTGCTCGCCCGGTTCGGCATCTTCGCGCGGGTACGCCGCGAGGCGGATCCGCGACCCGACCGCCACGACCTCTGGAGCCTGGGCATTCAGAACGCCGGTGACCGGCGGACATTCGCGGACGAGATCGGCTTCCTCGACCCGGTGAAGGCCGCGAAGCTGGAGGCGTCGTTCGATCAGCCCGGCCGGGCCGCGGAGCCGGTGAAGCGGTTGCAGATCGAGCGCATTGAGCCGCGCGGGCCGATGCCGGTCTACGACATCCAGACCGACAGCGGCGAGTACCTCTCCGCCGGCCTACGTGTGCACAACTGCTTCATCCTCTCCGTGGACGACACCATGGAGTCGATCCTGAACTGGTACCGGGAAGAGGGGCTGATCTTCAAGGGGGGTTCCGGGGCCGGGCTCAACCTGTCCCGCATCCGGTCCTCGAAGGAGCTGCTGTCCTCCGGGGGCACCGCGTCCGGGCCGGTGAGCTTCATGCGCGGCGCCGACGCCTCGGCGGGTACGATCAAATCGGGTGGCGCGACCCGGCGGGCGGCGAAGATGGTCGTGCTCGACGTCGATCATCCCGACATCGTCGAGTTCGTGGAGACGAAGGCCTGGGAAGAAGACAAGATTCGGGCGTTGCGGGACGCGGGCTTCGACATGGATCTCGGCGGGCGCGACATCGCCTCCGTGCAGTACCAGAACGCCAACAACTCCGTCCGGGTAACCGACGAGTTCATGCGGGCGGTCGTCGACGGCGGCGGCTTCGACCTGCGGGCCCGCCTCGACGGCCGCGTCCTGGAGACGGTGGACGCCCGCGGGCTGTTCCACACGATCGCCGAGGCCGCGTGGGCCTGCGCCGATCCCGGCATCCAGTACGACGGAACGATCAACGACTGGCATACCTGCCCCGAGAGCGGCCGGATCAGCGCCTCCAACCCGTGCAGCGAGTACGTGCACCTGGACAACTCCAGCTGCAACCTGGCCTCGCTGAACCTGCTGAAGTTCCTGCGCCCGGACCGCAGCTTCGACGCCGAGGCGTTCGTTGCGGCGGTCGAGCTGATCATCACCGCGATGGACATCTCGATCTGCTTCGCCGACTTCCCGACGCCGGAGATCACCAGGGTCAGCCGGGCCTACCGACAGCTCGGCATCGGCTACGCCAACCTCGGTGCCCTGCTGATGGCCAGCGCCCGGGCCTACGACTCGGACGGCGGCCGGGCGCTGGCCGCATCGATCACCTCGCTGATGACGGCCACCGCCTACCGGCGCTCCGCCGAGCTCGCCGGGATCGTCGGCGCCTACGACGGCTTCGCCCGCAACGCGGGCGCGCACCGGCGGGTGGTGCGCAAGCATGCCGCCGCGAACGACGCGGTGCGTAGCGTGCACGCCGAGGACTCCCGGGTCCTCGCCGCCGCGTCCCGGGAATGGGCCCGGGCGCAGACCGTCGGTGAGAAGCACGGATGGCGCAACGCGCAGGCCAGCCTGCTCGCCCCGACGGGCACGATCGGTCTGGCGATGGACTGCGACACCACCGGCATCGAGCCGGACCTCGCCCTGGTGAAGATGAAGAAGCTGGTCGGCGGCGCCAGCATGAAGATCGTGAACCAGACGGTCCCGGCGGCCCTGCAGGCGCTTGGTTACCCCGAGGAGACCATCGAGGCGATCGTCGAGTACATCGCCGAGCACGGGCACGTCATCGACGCTCCCGGCCTGCGTCCAGAGCACTACGAGGTGTTCGACTGCGCCATCGGGGACCGCGCGATCTCCCCGATGGGCCATGTCCGCATGATGGCCGCGGTACAGCCGTTCCTCTCCGGCGCGATCTCGAAGACGGTGAACATGCCCTCGACCGCCACGGTCGCCGACGTCGAGCAGATCTACCTGGAAGGGTGGCGGCTGGGTCTGAAGGCCCTCGCCATCTACCGGGACAACTGCAAGGTCGGCCAGCCGCTGACCGACGTCAAGGGGGCGAAGCAGGCCGCCGAGCTGGCCGCCACCCCAGCTGGCACGGGAGACGGGGCCGGGACCGCCGGCTCCGCCGGGCCCGCCCCGGTGGAGGTCGAGTACCGGCCGGTGCGCCGCCGGCTGCCGAAGACCCGCCCGTCGCGGACGGTGTCCTTCTCCGTCGGGGGGGCCGAGGGTTATCTGACCGCCGGCTCCTACCCGGACGACGGCCTCGGTGAGGTCTTCATCAAGATGTCGAAGCAGGGGTCCACCCTGGCGGGCGTGATGGACGCGTTCGCGATCGCCATCTCGATCGGCCTGCAGTACGGCGTGCCGCTGGAGGCGTACGTCAGCAAGTTCATCAACATGCGGTTCGAGCCGGCCGGGATGACCGACGACCCGGACGTGCGGATCGCCCAGTCGATCATGGATTATCTGTTCCGTCGCCTCGCGCTCGACTATCTCGACGCCGATCAGCGGGCCGAACTCGGCATCTCGACCGCGGCCGACCGGGCCCGTCGGGTCGCGGGTCAGTACGGTCCCGCGCCGGCCGTGGCGGCCGTCGCGGGACCGGCGCAGCCCGCCGGGATCGACGACCCGGCCGGATCCCAGGGGGCCGCGGTGACCGGATCCTCGGCTTCCGTCGCCGATCGGGGTGACCCGGGTGTCCCGCCCGGTCCGGCGGTGGGGAACGGCCCGGCGTACGTGGCACGGGAGTTGCGGCTGGCACCGCCCGGTGAGTCGCTCGTCGCGCAGACCGTGGTCGATGCTCCGCTCTGCTTCACCTGCGGGGTGACCATGCGGCCAGCCGGTAGCTGCTACGTCTGCGAGCAGTGCGGTTCGACCAGCGGCTGCAGCTAGGCGTCGCAGCGGCCGGTCCGACCGGGTGCCCGGTCCGCACCGGGTGCCCGGTCCGAGACAGTGCTCGGTGGCGTGGCTCAGTGCTCGGCGGCGAGGAGGTCGACCAGGAGCGCCGCGGTCCAGGAGAACCGGTTGCTGCCCGCGCCGGAACCGTCGAGGGGTGAGTAGTACTCGAACATCGCCCCGGACGAGGCGATCATGTCGATCGTGTTCTGGCGCAGGTTCTCCGCGGCGTCGAGCCGGCCGTAACGCTCCAGCCCGTCGGCGATCAGCCAGTTCATGTTGACCCAGACGGGACCCTGCCAGTAACACCGGGGAAGGAAGCCCGGGTCGTCGAGCGGCACGCTCGCGATGCCGAACCGAGACCAGTAGCGCGGTGAGGTGAGCGTCTTGACCATCTCGTCGACCCGGTCCTCGGGCACGACCCCGGCATAGAGCGGCAGGAACCCCGAGATCGTCTCGTGGCGCAGCAGCGTTCCCGTCCGGAAGTCGCGGCTGTAGTAAGTGCCGTCGGTGTGGAGCCGCTCGATCGCCTCGCGCGTCCTGTGCATGGACCGCCGCAACCGGGCGGGGATGGTCTGGCCGATCTCGGCGGCGATGGCGGTGAGGTGCTCGTTGGCCCGGATGAGGATCGCGTTGAAGGCGACGTCCTGGACGAGGGGGACGATGGTCCGGCGGATCTCGCGGAAGTTGTAGTGCGCCCGCCGCAGCTCACGCACGATCCGGTAGAGCGTGAACAGGTCTCCCGAGGTGAGCCGTTCGTCGGGGGGGACCTCCTTGGAATCGCGCCGCAGCGCGTCCATGGCGTCGCCGCCGTTGATCCGGCGCAGTGCCCGCACCCCCAGCGGAGCCGCCGGCCTGGTGATCTCCATCCAGGCCGGCGTGTTGTCCATCCCCGACTCCCAGGAGTGGACCAGTGTGACGAGACCGTCGTCGTCGGGGTCGCGTTCGAGGTAGAGCCACGTATGGAAGCGCAGCAGGCCGGGGAGCAACGCGCGGTAGAAGGCGTCGCGGGCGGATGGCGTCATCATGGCGGCGATCCGGACGGCGGCTTCGGCGATCATCGGCGGCTGGGTGACCCCCGTGCTCTGCACTCCGCCGGCGGTTGTGGTCACCCGGTCGCAGCGCCAGCGCTGCGGACCGGCGTGATAGAAGTCCGAGGTCCCCGCGAAGATCACGTGGGGGATCATGCCGTTCGGCCACTGGCCTCGCAGCAGCGAGAGGACCTCCTTGGCGGCCCGTCCCGGGTCGAGATGGCGCAGTCCGATCGCGATGAAGCAGCTGTCCCAGAGCCACTGGTGCGGGTAGAGCGTCGGGGAGGGCCGGGTGATGTCGCCGAGGTCGTTGTCTCGTAGCACGTCGATCGCGGTTTCCCGTAGTGCCGCCAGGTCTGCGGGAAGGCTGGGGACGGGCATCGTGTGAGAGTAGCGGTTACACGCTGTGCACAGAGGCAGGGCCCGTCGGGTGTGGCCCGCCTAACGGAATCGCCGTTCTCGAGTGCCTCGGCGTGGGGGCGGCACCGGGGCGGCACCGGGGCGGCGTCGGCGGCGCCCGCGTCGGCCCGCCGGTCGTTCCGTCTCGGTGGAGAGCCCGGGGCCGGGTCGCGGGTGTCGGCTTGCCGACTACCGTTACGGGTTAGCACCGACCGGTGATCGTCGGAAAATATGGCACGGATGGCAGAACACAAAAAACTTCTACGATGAGTAATGTACCTGTTACTTATAGTTGCCACTGGCCTGATCCGCAGGGTGCGCGGCCACTGGAGAAGCTCAGGAGAGTTCGCGGTTCGCGCCACAGGGCGGAATCTGCCAGGTAATCTTCGCGGCAGCGAGTGCAGCGTCTCGAGGGCTAGGGTCTACACTGCTTGGTAGGCCCGGTGATCGCTGATGTCCGGGTGTGCCTGCACGGGGAATGGTTCCGCGTCTTCGTTCGTTACCTCCCACGTGCACAGAACGAGACGACCCACCCGCACCGACCATCGGATTTGCCACTGATGACGCTGCCTGCTCTGGAATTTGCCGAGCGCACCGATGACAACCGCCCGCGCAGCCCGCGGCGCGCCCGTCGGGCCGCTCCTCCTGTCCGCACCGCTCCCAGCCGTTCGTTGGCCGCTGTTCCCGACGATACCGACGAGCTCGACGCGGGCGCGGTGGCCGAGGTCATCGCCCGTGGTCGCGAGGCCGGCGAGATCAGCCGCTCCGAGCTGCGTGACGCGCTCGAGTCCGCGGACCTCGGTATCGAACTGTTGCCCGTTCTCATCGCGCGCATCAACGCCGCTGGCGTCGAACTCCTCGACGAGGAGGATGCGAGCGATGACGCCACCGCCGCCAGCCGGTCCACCGCCGAACACGCGGGTACCGCCGACCTCGTACGCATGTACCTGCGCGAGATCGGCAAGGTGCCGCTGCTCAACGCCGCCCAGGAGGTCGAACTCTCCAAGCGGGTCGAGGCGGGCCTGTTCGCCGAGTACAAGCTCGAGAGCGTCCCCGACCTGCCCGCCGACCTTTGTCGTGACCTCGGTCTGCTCGTCAAGGACGGCCATGCCGCCAAGCAGCAGCTCGTCTCGGCGAACCTGCGGCTGGTGGTCTCCGTCGCCAAGAAGTACAGCGGTCGCGGGATGACCTTGCTGGACCTGGTCCAGGAGGGCAACCTCGGCCTTATCCGCGCGGTGGAGAAGTTCGACTACGCCAAGGGCTACAAGTTCTCGACCTATGCAACCTGGTGGATCCGCCAGGCTATCGGCCGGGCGCTCGCCGACCAGGCGCGGACGATCCGCATCCCGGTCCACGTGGTCGAGCAGATCAACAAGATTACCCGGTTGCAGCGCCAGCTCGTCTCCACGCTCGGCCGTGAGCCGACCGACGAGGAGCTCGCCCGCGAGCTGGACATGCCGATCGAGCAGGTGGTGGAGCTGCGCCGGTATGCGCAGGACACCGTCAGCCTGGAGACCTCGGTCGGCGACGACGGCGACTCCGTGCTCGGCGACTTCATCGAGGACTCCGACGCGACCTCCCCGGCGGACGCCGCCTCCTACGGCGCCATGCAGGACGAGATCGATAACGTCCTCGGTGGCCTGAGCCCGCGGGAGCGCGAGGTGATGCGGCTGCGCTTCGGTCTCGCCGACGGCAAGCAGCACACCCTCGCCGAGGTGGGCAACCGGCTCGGCCTGACCCGTGAGCGCATCCGTCAGATCGAGCGGGACACGCTTCGGGAGCTGCGCAAGCCCGCCGTCGCCGGTCGGCTGCGCGAGTTCCTCGACTGATCGATCGGGCGAACGCACCTCCGGTCGGGTCTGCGGGGCACGTGCACAGGTGCACGGGGGTGGAAGACAGGAGTACCGCGATCATGGCGGTCACGTCATGATCGCGTGATCGATGAAAGCCGGATCTTCGTTTTTGCCGGGCGAAGATCCGGCTTTGCCGTATCAGGCTCCGGGTTCGGCCTCGGGTTCGGCCTCCCCGCCGGATCCGGTGCCGGGTTCCAGCGTGGTTCCCGTCCTCGGCTCCGGCTCCGGCGCCGACCGCCGGGACCGGGCCGAGGCGGCGGCGAAGGGCAGCAGGGCATCGGGGTTGGCGACCGAGTCGAGGCTCACGGCTTCGTCCAGGGCGGTTCCGGCGAGCAGGCGCTTCACCGGTACCTCGAGCTTCTTGCCGGTGTGGGTCCGAGGGATCTCGGTGATCTCGATGATCCGGTCGGGGACGTGGCGTGGGCTGAGTTCGGCGCGCAGAACCTCGCGCAGCCGGGCGGCCACCGCATCGGTCAGGCCGGGCTCGGTGAGGACGACGAAGAGGAGCAGCTCGCCGTGCCCGCGCTCGTCCGCGGTGTCGACCGCGAGGCTGTCTGCGATCCCGGGGGCCCGCTCGACCACGCTGTAGAGCTCGTTGGTGCCGATCCGGACGCCGCCGCGGTTCAACGTCGCGTCCGAACGTCCCTGGATGACGACGGCACCGGTAGGCGTGATCCTCGCCCAGTCCCCGTGGCGCCAGACGCCGGGGTAGACGGAGAAGTAGCTCTCCCGCAGCCGGCCGCCGTCCGGGTCGGCCCAGAAGCACAGCGGCATGGACGGCATCGGCGCGGTCACGACGAGCTCACCGACCTCGTCAACGACCTCCTTGCCGGCCTCGTCGAAGACGCGCACCGCGCAGCCCAGCGCGCGCGATCCGATCTCCCCGGCCCGCACCGGCATCGTCGGCAGGCCTGCCACCAGCGCCGTGCAGACGTCGGTGCCACCGCTGATCGACGACAGCATCACGGTCGGGCTCACCGCTTCGTACACCCAGGCATAGCCGGCTGCGGACAGTGGCGATTCGGTCGATCCGACGGTGCGCAGCCTGGACAGATCGGCGAACTCGCGCGGGACCAGCCCGGCGTCCTCGCAGGCCTGCAGGTAGTCCGCGGACGTGCCCAGGCACGTGAGCTCCAGGGCCTCCGCCAGACCGAACAGGGTGCCGAGCGCCGGGTAGCCGGGCGCTCCGTCGTAGAGCACGACGGTCGCGCCGACGAGCAAACCGGAGAGCAGGTAGTTCCACATCATCCAGCCGGTCGTGGTGAACCAGCAGAACCGGTCGTCCGGACCGAGATCGAGGTGCAACGCCAGCGACTTCAGGTGCTCCAGCAGGATGCCGCCGTGGCCGTGCACGATCGCTTTGGGGGGGCCGGTCGTGCCGGACGAGTAGAGGATCCACAGCGGCGCGTCAAAGGCGACCCGGGTGAACTCGGGCTCGGAGGTCTCCGAAGCCATCAGCTCGTCCCAGGTGAGCAGTCCCGGTAGCCCCGCGGCCCGGGCCCGGGAGAGCGCGTCCGGCCACAGGTACGGCACGATCACGCTTGCCCCGAGTCCCGGCAGGTCGCCCGCGAGCGCGGCGAGGGCGGCGAGGGTGTCGTAGCTCTTCCCGCGGTAGCTGTAGCCGTCAACGCCGATCAGGACCTTCGGGTCGATCTGGCCGAACCGCGCGCGCAGGGCCGTCGGGCCGAGCTCCGGCGAGCATGACGACCACACCGCGCCGATGCTGGCGGCGGCCAGCATCCCCACCATCGCGTAGACGGTGTTGGGCAGCACGGCGCAGACCCGATCACCCTCGGCGACACCCAAGCTCCGCAGTCCCGCCGCCGCCTTCGCCACCTGCCGGCGCAGCTCGTCCCAGGACACCACTGCCGTGGCACCGTCCTCGCGTACGGCGATGACGGCCGGAGCTGGCCCGCTCCGGGTGAGCGCGTTCTCCGCGTAGTTTACCCGGGCACCGGGAAACCAGACCGCGCCGGGCATCGCCGCGTCGGCGAGCGCCGGACCGGTGCCGCGGTCCCCCTCGACCGCGCAGAAATCCCAGATCGACTCCCAGAACGCGTCCAGGTCGGTAACCGACCACTCCCACAGGCGCGTGTCGTCGGCGAGCTCAACCCCCCGCTCGGCGGCGAGCCAGGCGCGGTAGTTGGTCACCGCGGCCTGGCTGATCCGACGGGGAGGCGGTTCCCACAGCGGCGTGCCGGCAGCCACCGGCCCACCACCACGGCCGGCCGGCTGCCGCCCGTCCTCCATCGCCGTATGGTCCGGTGTCACTCGGTCTGCTGCCACGGGCACTGACCCTAGGCCATTCCGGGCAGATCTACGTGCCTCATCGACGGCCCTGGATCCTCGTCACCGACACCACCGCTACCTCCGGGAGCGTGATCGGGCTACGGTCGACAGATGAGTGTCCCGGGCGATTCCGAGCGGCGGGCCGACGGTCGCCCGTCGGCCGAGCCGCTGGCCGAGCCGACGGTCGTGACCTGGGATCCGGCCATGGCCGGCTACGACTTCGGGCCGGCGCATCCGCTGCATCCCGTGCGGCTCGAGCTCACCATGGACCTCGCTATGAGTCTCGGCGTTCTCGACGCACCGGGCATCCGGATCTCCAGGCCGACCCTCGCCTCCGACGACCTCATCGGCCTGATCCACGATCCGGTCTACCTGAGCGCGGTCCGTGCCGCGCCCGACCCGGCGCAGGCAAGGTTCGCGGCCCTGTTCGGCCTGGGCACAGCCGACAACCCCATCTTCGAACGGATGCACGAGGCCGCCGCGCTCATCACCGGTGGCACGATCGAGGCGGCACGGGCGGTGTGGAGCGGGCCGCCGCGGCACGCCGTGTCGATCGCCGGGGGGCTGCATCACGCGATGCCGGGAATGGCGAGCGGATTCTGCATCTACAACGACCAGGCGATTGCGATCGCCTGGTTGCTCTCCGCCGGAGCCACCAGAGTGGCGTACGTCGACGTGGACGTGCATCACGGCGACGGCGTGCAGACGGCGTTCTACGACGATCCGCGGGTGCTCACCATCTCCCTGCACCAGACGGGGAGCACCCTCTTCCCGGGCACCGGATTCCCGACCGAGGTGGGTGCTCCCGCCGCGGAGGGCACCGCGGTGAACGTGGCGTTGTCCCCCGCCACCGGCGATGCCGGCTGGCTGCGCGCCTTCTCCGGGGTGGTGCCGGTGCTCCTGCGGTCCTTCCGGCCGCAGGTGCTGGTGACCCAGCACGGCTGCGACACGCACGCCTTCGACCCGCTGGCCGATCTGGCGCTGTCGGTGGACGGCCAACGGGCCTCCTACGACCTGCTGCACGCGCTGGCCCACGAGGTCTGCGACGGGCGCTGGCTGGCCTGCGGCGGTGGCGGGTACGCGCTGGACACGGTCGTGCCGCGGGCCTGGACGCAGCTGCTGGCGATCGCCGGCCACGTGCCCCTGGATGCCGGCTGCGCCCTGCCGGAGGACTGGCGGTCCGCGGCGCCGGGACGGGTGCGGGCGGCGACCGGGCAGAAGTCCCTCGGCGCCGCCGCCATGCCCCGGGCGCTCGGGGACGGGGTGAGTGTCCGGTACCGTCCCTGGGACGCGGGCGAGGGAGACCCCGACGATCCGTTGGACCGGACGGTGGCGGCGACCCGGCGTCAGGTGCTGCCGTTGCACGGCCTCGACCCCACCGTCGACCGTTGAGCACGGCGTAAGAGCTGAGCACGGAGTAAGAGCTGAGCACTGCGTGAGAACCGGGTGAGCGCCGCGTGAGCACCGAGCCTCCGGTCGTCTATCCGGCCGAGTGGGAGGCCGACGTCATCCTCAGTGACGGCGGCACCGCCCACATCCGCCCGATCCTGCCGACGGACGGCCCGCTGCTGCGGACCTTCTGGACCCGGCTGTCGACCCAGTCGATCTACTTCCGGTTCTTCGCCGTGCGCCGTGCCCTGAGTGACGCCGACATCCACCGGATGACGACCGTCGACCAGCGGCTGCGCGGCGCCATCGTCGCAATGATCGGCGACGACCTGGTCGCGGTCTCCCACTGGGAGAGCACCGCCGCACGGCCGATCGAGGCGGAGGTCGCCTTCCTGGTGGAGGACGCCCAGCAGGGACGAGGGCTGGGTTCGGTGCTGCTGGAGCATCTTGCCGCCGCGGCCTGGGACCGCGGGATCCGCCGCTTCGACGCCGACGTGCTCGGGGAGAACCAGCAGATGATTCGGGTCTTTCTCGATGCCGGTTACACGGTCTCGAGGACCTGGGACTCGGGCGCGGTCCGGCTGTCCTTCGAGATCACCCCCACCCAGAAGTCGGTCGGGGTGATGCGGGCCCGGGAGCACCATGCCGAGGCCGCCTCGATCGGTCGGCTGCTGCATCCGCGCGCGATCGCCGTCATCGGTGCGGGGCGGTCCGCCGGGTCCGTGGGCAACGCGGTCCTGCGTCACCTGCTCGCCGGCGGCTTCGACGGCCCCGTCTACCCGGTAAACCCGGCCGCGGCCGCAGCCGGCGGCGCGGTGGCGTCGATCCAGGCCTACGCCGGCATCGAGGACGTGCCGCGTCCGGTCGACCTGGCCGTGGTGTGCGTGCCGCCCGCGCAGGTGCCTGACGTCGTCACCGCCTGTGGGCGGGCCGGGGTCTGGGGACTGGTCGTCCTCACCGACCAGCGCGACGCCGCCGCAGACGCGGCCCTGGTGGCCGAGGCCCGGGCGGATGGCCTGCGGGTGGTCGGCCCGGCGAGCATGGGCATCCAGAATCCGGCGGCGGGGTTGAACGCCTCGATGGTGCCCCGGATGCCCCCGGCCGGCCGCATCGGCTGCTACTCCCAGTCGGGTCCGTTCGGCGGGGCCATCCTGGCGGCGGCGGCCGCGCGCGAGGTCGGTCTGTCGGTCTTCGTCTCCGCCGGGGACCGGGCCGACGTGAGCGGTAACGACCTGCTCCAGTACTGGGAGGAGGACCCCGGGACCGACGCGATGATTATGCATCTGGAGACCTTCGGTAATCTCCGCAAGTTCGCCCGGCTGGCCCGGCGGGTGGGTCGGCGTAAACCGGTGATCGTCGTGTACTCCGGCCGTTCGACCCTTGACGACGCGCTTCTGCGGCAGGCCGGGGTGATCGGCGTCGACCGGGTCTCCCAGGCGTTCGACGTCGCGCTGCTGCTCACCACGCAGCCGCTGCCTGCGGGCGGTCGGGTCGCCGTCGTCGGCGACTCCCGGGCCCTGGTCCGGCTGACGGCCCGTGCCGCCGACGCGGCCGGGCTCAGGGTCGAGGAGGTGCTCCTCCCGGTTGGCAGCTCCCCCGGGGACCTCACCCGGGCGTTGACCTCCGCGGCGGACCGGGCGGATGCGCTGATCGCCACGCTGGTCCGGCTGCCGCCGTCCCCGGCCGGGCCGATCGCGGCGGCCGCCGCCGCGGCCGCCGCGACCATCAAGATCCCGGTTCTCGCCGCCGTGCAGGGGGGCGAGATGCCCGGCGAGCTCGCCGGCATTCCGGCCTATTCGTCGCCGGAGGCGGCCGTCGCCGCGCTGCGCCGGGTGGTGGGCTACGCCCAGTGGCGGGCACGCCCGATCGGCACCGTGCCGACGACGGCGGTGCGGGCAGACGAGGCGCGTTCGCTCGTCGCCGGACTCACCGGTCGCCTTCCGGAGGATCAGGCCGCCGCCCTGATGGACTGCTACGGCGTCACGGTGGAGCCGGCCGTCCTGGTGACGTCCCCGCGCCGGGCCGTCGAGGCGGCGGGCCAGCGCGGCTATCCGGTGGCGCTCAAGGCGCGGTCGCGACCCTACCGGCATTGTCCGGACCTGCGCGGTCAGCGTCTCGACCTGCCCGACGCGGCAGCCGTGCGGGCGGCATGGGCGTCGCTGCGCTCCCAGCTCGGGGTGGAGGTGCCGATTGTCGTCCAGCGGATGGCGCCGGTCGGCGTGCCGGTGGTCGTCGGTTCCGAGGAGCATCCCCGGTACGGTCCCCTGGTCTCGTTCGGCCTCGCGGGCCCCGCGACCGAGCTGCTGGGGGACCGCGCACACCACATCCTTCCCCTTACCGACGTCGACGCGGCGCGCCTCGTGCGTTCGGTGCGGGCGGCGCCGCTGCTGCTGGGATACCTCGGCTCGACGCCGGTCGACATCGCCGCGCTGGAGGACCTGGTCCTCAGGATCGCCCGGCTCGCCGACGACGTGCCGGAGGTGGTTCATCTCACGTTGGATCCAGTGATCGTGTCGACCGGGCGGGTGACCGTGCTGTCCGTGGAGATCGTCGCTGGGCCGTCGGCGCCCCGCGCGGACGTCGGACCTCGGCGGTTCTGGACACCGAACCGCCCGACTCCGGACGGGGCGACTACCCGGGGCGGTTCAGCACAACATGCGCACGCCGTCCACAATCGTCTCCCATGACGTCGCCGCACTCCGCGCAGCCGCCCGTCTGGCCCGCTTCCGGCGCATTCCCGATGCTCTCCCCTGATTCTGCGGGAGCTGTCGGGACGCCTGGTACCCCCGTAGAGGGGATGCCTGGGCAGGCGTCTCTCGTGCCGATGTACCGGCCGGCGAACGTCGGGCTGTCGGAGGCGCTGCCGGTGGATCTGGGGCCGGTGGGCGCGGGGCCCGCGGGTGCGCGCTTCTCCGTGAGCCCCCCGGGATCCGCCTCCCGGCCATCGGGCGTTGTTCCGTCCGGCCAGGGGGATGTCTCCCCGGGACCGACTCCGGTCACCCGGTCCCAAGGGGGACCGCCGGCCGGCCCACACACCAGCCCTGGCCCACACGCCAACCCCGGCCCACGCGCGCATCCCGGCCCGAACCAGGTCCCCGGCCCTAAGCACGCTCCCGGCCCGGATACCGGCCCCCGTCAGGACCGGGGAGCCGGCTCCGAGCTACCCGAGCTACCCGAGGGCTGGCCCATGGTCGCCCGGCCGGCCGCTCCGGCCGTGACCGCCGAGCCGGTCATACGGGATGTCATCGACGGCACCGAGCCGCGCCGCACGCCGGATACGCCAGGGATGCGCCGGTCCGATCCGGCGGGGCTGCCGGGACCGGGCCGGGCCGGTTTTCCCCCGCCCGGACACGCCCCGGGAACCGACCCCGTGGCCACGTTCGTGATGCTAGACGCGCTGTTCGCGTGGGCCCCGGCCGGTCTCGCCCTGCTCGACCCGGCCGGGCGGTTCCTGCGGGTGAACGACACACTCGCCCGGTTCGACCGCCGGCCGGTCCACGAGCACCTCGGCCGTACCGTCTCCGAGCTCCTCGGCGACACCGGCCAGGAACTCGACGCTCTGCTGGCACGGGTGCTGCGCACCGGCGAGCCGGTGGTGGACCTGGAGGTCGTGGTCGCCACCGATGGTTCCGGACCGCCGCAGACGTGGCTCGCCAGCTGGTATCCGGTGAACGACCCTCAGGTCGGGCTGGTGGGCGTGGCGTTCGTCGCGATCGACGCCAGCGGGACGCGGGCGGTCGAGAGGGAGCGGGCGCGGGCCGAGGCACGCTACCTCGGTCTCGTGGACGCCGCCGCGATGGACGTGTTCCATGCCGAAGGCGACGGGGCACTCGATGCCGATCTGCCCCGTCTGCGGGCCTTCACCGGGCGGCATCCGGCGGAGCTGGCCGGGTTCGGCTGGCTCGGCGTGGTCCATCCCGACGACCGGGAGCGGGTCGGGCGCGCCTGGCGCGGGGCGATCGAGCACGGTGAGACCTTCGAGGCCGAGTTCCGGATCTCCGGTGGCGGAGGCGACCGCACCGCCGTGCGGGTGGTCGAGGCCCGCATCGTTCCCATGCCGGCGGCCGGCCGGCCGAACAGCCGGCCCGGCGAGTGGCTCGGGGTGATCCGCGATCTCACCGAGGTACGCGCCGCCGAGGCTGACCGGGCCACGGCCGACCAGCGGGCCCGGATCGCGACGGAACGGGCCGAACAGACCGCGACGTTGGCCGTGGCGCTCGCCCGGACCCTGACCGTGGACGACGTCGTCGCCACCGTCCTCGACGTCGGGGGACGGATGGCCGGGGCCGCCAGCCGGGGCGTCGCGCTCGTGGACGAGGCGCACGACCAGCTACTCTTCCACGCCCCGCCGGGTCCCGCCGACGGCCTCGCCCGATGGTCGGAGGTGGCGCTGGGCGCGGTACATCCGCTGGCGGAGGTCATGCGGGGCGGTCGTGCACTGTTTCTCGTCGACCGCGACGAGCTGCTCGCCCGCTGGCCGGTGCCGGAGGTCGCCGACGTCGCCGCCGCGGCGGGTGAGCACGCCTGGGCGATGCTGCCGCTGGCCGTCGGGGGCGGCGCACCCTTCGGCGTGGTGACCTTCGGGTTCCGCCAGGCGCGGGAGTTCACCGCCGCTGATCAGGCATCCCTCGTCGCGATCGCCGACGCCTGCGCGCAGGCCCTGGAACGGGCCACCGGCTACGAACAGCTCGCCGCCGACGCCGCGCGCGGTCATCGGACCCTGGCGGCGACGCGCGAGGCGCAGGCCGCCCTGGCACTCGCCGATCGACGCTTTCGGCTGCTGGAGCGAGCCACCGGGATCGTGGCCGCGGCCGTCGAGCCTCCCGTCGCCCTGCGCTCCCTGGCCGAGCTGATCGTCGCGGAGGTCGCCGACCTGTGTGTCGTCCAGCTTGTCACCGGCACGCCCGCTCCCGTCCCGGCGTCCTGGAGCGGTGCCGCGGTGCCCGTCCGGGACGGGGCTGACGCCGGGGACGGGGCTGACGCCGGGGACG
>NZ_CDWRCK010000021.1:0-27254 GCF_977927595.1 Frankia sp. CcWB3 | reverse complement strand
GCACCGGAGCGGCCGCCGGTCCCGGGCAGGCGCAGGAAGCGCAGCGGCTCCCGACCCGGGGGCTGCTTCGGCCGTTCCAGGACGGGCGTCGGCGGGACCTCCATGCTGACCGGCTGGCCGGGAACCACCCGGACGGTCTTGCCGTGGTGCAGCAACGTCATCGCCGGCCCCGCGGGGACGGTGTAGACCGCCGTCGAGTCGGAGACCTCCACCCGCAGGTGCCGCCCGCGGACACAGAGCCCGAAGGCCAGCCTGGTCAGTCCCTCGGGCAACCGCGGCGCGAACGAGATCACCTCACCGCCGTCACGCAGCCCACCGAAGCCCTCGACGAGGGCGATCCAGCTTCCCGCGAGGGAGGCCATGTGCAGCCCATCTCCGGTGTTGTGCTCGATGTCATGCAGATCCATCAGGGCGGCTTCGCGCAGGTAATCATGGGCGAGCGACAGGTGCCCACACTCAGCGGCCAGCACCGCCTGGGAGCATGCCGACAGTGACGAGTCCCGAACCGTCAGAGCTTCGTAGTAGGCGAAGTTGCGGATCTTCTCGTCCATCGTGAAGGCATCACCCCGGCGCTGCATCGCCAGGACCAGGTCCGCCTGCTTGACGACCTGCTTGCGGTAGAGGTCGAAATACGGGAAGTGCAGCAGCAGAGGGTACTGCTCGGGCGCGGTGTTCGCGAAGTCCCAGACCTGGTGTTCGGTGAATCCCTCGGACTGCGGGTGGACGCCGAGATGGGGGTCGTAGGGGATGGACATGTTCTCGGCCGCGTCCCGCCAGGACGCCGTGACCTCGGCATCCACGCCCAACTCGGCGGCCCGGTCGGGATGGCAGCGGGCGGCGTCCGCCGCGGCCACGAGGTTCCGCTGCGCCATCAGGTTCGTGTAGACGTTGTTGTCGGCGATGGCCGAGTACTCGTCCGGGCCCGTGACACCGTCGATCCGGAAGCGGCCGTCGAGGTCGTGATGTCCCAGCGACCGCCACAGCCGGGCGGTCTCGATCAGGATCGCCAGCCCCACCGTGCGCTCGAACTGCTCGTCCCCGGTGATGGTGACGTAGCGGGCGACCGCGTCGGCGATGTCGGCGTTGACGTGAAAGGCGGCCGTCCCGGCCGGCCAGTACCCGGAGCACTCCTCGCCGTGGATGGTGCGCCAGGGGAAGACGGCGCCCTTCAGATTGAGCAGATCGGCTCGTTCCCTGGCCAGTGGCAGAGTCGCGTACCGCCAGCGCAGCGCGTCGGCCGCCGCGTCAGGCGCGGTGTACGTCAGGACGGGGAGCACGTACGACTCGGAGTCCCAGAAGGCGTGCCCGTCGTATCCGGGGCCGGTCAGGCCCTTGGCCGGGATCGCCCGCCGCTCGGCCCGCGCTCCGGCCTGCAGGACGTGGAACAGCGCGAAGCGAACGGCCTGCTGCACCTCCGGGTCGCCGTCGACCTCGACGTTGGCCCGCTTCCAGAAGGCATCCAGGTACTGCCGCTGCTCGCCGACGAGACCGGGCCACCCGGTCTGCCGCGCTGCGACCAGCGCCGCGGCGGCCTGGTCCCTCAGGGCTGGGAGGGACCGTTGCTCCGACCAACCGTAGGCGATGAACTTGACCATCCGTAGCTTCTCGCCCGGGGCAAGCACCGCCGTGGCCGTCACCCGGCCGGCGTCCGGCTCGCTCTCCGAGGAGACACCCAGCGAGTCCGGCCCGGCGAACTCGTGGTCCATGGCCGCGGCGACACGGATCTCGCTGCGGTGGGTGATGTGGACGAGCTCGACCATCGTGCCGCTCGCCCGATGGCGCTCGGACCGCAGCGGCGACTCCAGCGCAGCCGCGGCCCGCGGGTCACCGTGCCAGGCCGGCAGCTGCTCGTTGGCCACCAGCTCCGACTGGATGACGATCCGCGCCGGGTCGCCCACCGGCTCGATCTCGTAGTACACGGCCGCGATGGAACGCTGCGAGAACGACACCAGCCGCTCGGAGTGCACCCGGATGGTCTGCCCCGCCGGCGAGACCCATTCCACGTCCCGCCGGAGCACGCCCTCCCGGAAGTCGATCGCCCGCTGATGCGACCGCAGATCGCCATAGCGGATGTCGAACGGCTCGTCGTCGACGAGTAGACGGATCACCTTGCCGTTGGTGACGTTGATGACCGTCTGGCCGGACTCGGGATATCCATAGCCGGCCTCGGCATAGGGCAGGGGCCGCAGCTCGTGGACCGAGTTCAGGTAGGTGCCCGGCAGGCCGTGCGGATCGCCCTCGTCGAGGTTTCCCCGGAGCCCGATATGGCCGTTGGACAGGGCGAACAATGACTCGGACCGGCCCAGATCGGAGATGTCGAGACCGGACTCCTGGATGGACCACGGCTCAATCAGATAAGACGCTTTGTCGATCACGCGGGGCCGGGTCCGGAGCCGTGGCCGAGCAGGTCCGCCAGGTCGTTTACCACGATGTCGGCCCCGTGGGCGCGCAACGCTGCGGCGTGCCCTACCCGGTCGACCCCCACGACCCAGCCGAACCCGCCGGCCCGCCCCGCCTCGACGCCGGCCAGGGCGTCCTCAAACACCGCCGCCCGCCGCGGCGGCACCCCGAGCAGCCGGGCGCCGGCGAGGAAGGTGTCGGGCGCTGGCTTTCCGGCGAGATGGTCACGGGCGGCGACGACGCCGTCCACCGCTCCGTCGACGAGGGCGTCAAGCCCGGTCGCCTTCAACACCTCGGCGCAGTTGGCGCTGGAGGAGACGACCGCGCGGGGGATCCCCCGCGCGGCCAGTTCCCGCAGGTACGTCACCGAGCCGGGGTAGATGTCCACACTGTCCCTCCTAATCCGTTCCAGCAGGAGGAAATTCTTCCGGTTGGACAGCCCATGCACGGTGAGCGCGGACGGCGGGTCGTCCGGTGTTCCGTCGGGAAGCCTGATGTGACGGGCGTCGAGAAAGGCTCGCACTCCGTCGATCCTGGGCCGGCCGTCAACGCACTCGGCATAGTCATGCTCGAGGTCGAAGGGGACGAACGGCCCTCCCGACCGCTTGGCCCAGTTCTCCAGGAAATCGTCGAACATCTCTTTCCACGCGGCCGCGTGGATCGTCGCAGTGTTCGTCAGCACGCCATCCAGGTCGAACAGACATGCCTCGATGTGATCGGGTAGCCCGAGCATCCGTCCCGCCTGTCCCTTCCGCCCCAGCCTTCCCCGGGAGCACCCACCCGTCCGGCCGGGTATTCATCGACCGGCCACGTGCCTCCTACCCGGGTCACGCTCCGTCTCACTCTTCCACGCGGCTCCGTCCTCCTCCGGGTGGACGGTGAAGATCAACCTCCGGGTAGAGGGTGAAGATCAACCACTCATGCTCTAACGTCCGGGACGTGCTGTTGTCCGACCGGGACATCCGGACCGAGATCGCCACGGGCCGGATCCGTCTCGACCCCCACGACCCTGGCCTCATCCAGCCGTCCAGCATCGACCTACGGCTGGACTGCTGGTTCCGGGTCTTCGCCAATCACCGGTACAGCCACATCGATCCCTCTCTCGAGCAGGAGGATCTCACCGAGCTCATCGCCCCGGAGGGCGACGAGCCGTTCGTCCTGCATCCGGGCGAGTTCGTCCTCGGCTCGACGCTGGAGATCGTCACCCTGCCCGACGATCTCGCCGGCCGGCTGGAAGGGAAGTCGAGTCTCGGCCGGCTCGGGCTGCTCACGCACTCGACGGCGGGCTTCATCGACCCCGGCTTCTCCGGGCACGTCACGCTGGAACTGTCGAACGTGGCGACGCTGCCGATCAAACTCTGGCCCGGCATGAAGATCGGCCAGCTCTGCCTGTTCCGGCTGTCCTCGCCGGCCGAGCACTCGTACGGCTCGACCATTTACGGCTCGCGCTACCAGGGCCAGCGCGGCCCGACTCCGTCGAGGGCCTACCGGGACTTCACCCGCGCACCGGTCCCGAACGGGGAGATCCCCCCAGGCTGACTTCCTTGCCTTTCAGCTTCCTTGCCTTTCCAGAGGGTTTCATGTTCAATTTATCCCTCTGGAAAGGCAAGGGCACAATCTAGCCGACAGGCTCGGCGGACGCCTCGGTCGGAGCCGCTGGCGCCGCCGGCGCCAGCGAACGGGCCAGGAGCTGGGAGACGTCGAGCACCTCGACGCCGTCCTTCGCCTCGCCGCTCAGCTTCTTCTCGGTGACGGCGTCGGTGAGCATCACGATGCAGAACGGGCAGGCGGTGGACACGACGTCCGGGTCGAGGCCGAGGGCCTCCTCCATCCGGTCCACGTTGACCCGCTTACCGATCTTCTCCTCCATCCACATCCGCGCGCCGCCGGCACCGCAGCAGAAGCCGCGGTCCTTGCAGCGGTGCATCTCCTGGCCCCGGATGCCCGGGATTGCCGCCAGGATCTCCCGCGGCGGGGTGTAGACCTTGTTGTGCCGCCCGAGGAAGCAGGGGTCGTGGTAGGTGACCGACGACTCCACCCGGGTCACCGGCACCAGCTTGCGCTCCTCGACCAGTTTGCCGAGCAGCTGGGTGTGGTGGACGACCTCGTACTGACCGCCGAGAGCCGAGTACTCCCGGGCGAGGCTGTTGAAGCAGTGCGGGCAGGTGGCAACGATCTTCTTGACGCCCGTGGCGTTCAGCAGCTCGATGTTCGCCTTGGCCATCTCCTGGTACAGGTACTCGTTGCCGAGCCGGCGCGCCGGGTCTCCGGTGCAGGACTCGTTCGTACCGAGGATCGCGAACTCGACCCCGGCGGTGTGCAGGAGCTCCGCGAAGGCCCGCGCGACCTTTTTGGCGCGGTCCTCGATCGCCCCGGCGCAGCCGACCCAGTACAGGTACTCGACGTCGTCGGGGATCTGCTCACCGTCGCCGAGGACACGCACCTCGAAGGGCAGGCCCTCGGTCCACTCGGTGCGGGTCCGCGGCGAGACGCCCCACGGGTTGCCGTTGTTCTCGAGGTTGCGCAGCATGACGCCGGCCTCGGACGGGAACGCCGACTCGATCATCACCTGGTAGCGACGCATGTCGACGATGTGGTCGACATGCTCGATGTCCACCGGACACTGTTCAACGCACGCGCCGCAGTTGGTGCACGACCACAGGACGTCGGGATCAATGACCCCGCCCTCCTCCTCGGTGCCGACCAGCGGCCGGTCGACCTGCGGCTGACCGGGCTGCGGCACCCGGCCGAAGCCGGACTCGGGCACATGGTGCACGGTGTGGGAGTCGGAGGCGTCCTCGGCGATCCCGGTGACCGCCTTCGGCGCCTCCTCGCCCTCCGCCGCGCCCTCGGTGGACAGCAGGTAGGGCGCCTTGGCGAAGAGGTGGTCACGCAGATCCATGATCAACAACTTCGGTGACAGCGGCTTGCCAGTGTTCCACGCCGGGCACTGGCTCTGGCACCGCCCGCACTCGGTGCAGGTGGCGAAGTCGAGCATGGCCTTCCAGGAGAAGTCCTCGACCTTGCCGACGCCGACGACCGGCTCGTCCTCCTCCATCAGCTTCTCGATGTCGGGGGTGGTGGCCAGCGGGCCGAGGGCCACCGGCTGGCGCTTGAGCACGACGTTGATCGGAGCCAGGCCGATGTGCAGGTGCTTCGAGTAGACCACCAGCACCGAGAAGCCCATGATCACCGCAACGTTGAGCAGTAGGAAGGCCGTCTCGATGCCCTCGTTCACCTCATGGGAGAGGCCGGAGAAGATGCGGCTCACGGCGTAGGACGCGAAGGCCCACTTTGTCTGGCCCTGCGGGAGGTTGCCGGTGTTGTACTGGGCGCCACGGCAGATCAACAGTGTCACGATGACGGCGGTGATCAGGCCGAGGATGACCCAGGCCGGCCCGGTGTGCGAGCCGTAGAATCGCGACTTGCGCTCCAGCCGCGCCGGGGCGTCCTTCAACCGGATGATCGTGAAGGCGGCCAGGCCGGCGAGGACCGCCACGGCGAAGAAGTCCTCGAGGAAGCCGATGGCCGCCCAGTGCCCGAATCCCGGGATGTGGAAGTTGTCGTCGAACAGGCCGCCGTAGGCCTCGATGACGGTCAGCAGCAGGATCGTGAAGCCCCAGAAGGTGAAGAAGTGGGCCGCCCCGGGCACCGACCACTTCAGCAGCTTGCGCTGCCCCCCGACCTCGCTGATCTCCGTCCAGACGCGGGTCGGCAGGTCGTCGAGCCGGCCCTCGGCCGGCTGGCCGGACCTGATCAGCCGGAACAGCCAGAAAACCCGGCGCCCGGCAACCGCGAGAGCAATCAGCGTGATCGCTCCACCGATCGCAATTCTCACAGCATCCTCCATCTGGCACCCACTATCGCGGGCGAGCCTGCTCGTACCGACCAGCAACGTATGGGACGAGTGGCTCACGCCACCCGGACAAGTGGCCCGCGCCACCGTAGGGGCGGGTCCGGTCCCACCTCCCGGCCAACCTGCCTGGCTGGGTCCCCACCCCCGGGCGTAGGGGCACTATGAGGCCGACAGCGAACCCGCTCACCGTCAACCCTGCCACGATGTGGTCCGAGCGGCCCGAGCTAAGGGGCCCAAAGGCCCGATCGTCCGCGCGAGGTGCACGAGACTGCTACGTTCAGCGGCAGACGCCCAACCAACACGCAACGCCTCGCACCGTCACGACTACCACGGCGCCCCGGATCCCGCCATCCCGGAACGTCGCTCCCCCCCGGGAGCCTCCCGGGCCGACGAGGTCAACCCTTGTGCCGGCAGGTGCTTCGACGCACCATAAGGACAGCTTTCGCCCACGGTGACCGGGCGATCGTGTGTCCCGCGGTGCTCGCCACCTTCACGTTGTGCATGGGCCCGGTGCCAGCGATGCCTTGACGACGCCCGGCGTGCCCCGGCGGACGGGCCCTACCGACGTTGACGACCCCGCGAACGACAACTCCGCGAACGACAACCCTGCGAACATGGTGGGCACGATGGCGACGATCACCCGGCCGACGATGACCCGAGTCGGCCGCCCTGGACACTCCCTGCAGACGGAGTACCTCCGGGCCAGGGAGAACCAGGCACTCGTGCGGCGGGACAAGCTGAGCCGCGAGGTACCCCGCACCGCGGTGCGCTCGGCCCTGGTGGGACTCGTTCTCGCCCTCGTCATCGGCTTCGGCCTGGGGCTGCCCACGGTCGCGGTCGTCGTGTTCCTGCTGGTCTTCATCGCCTGGCCGGCCGGGATCGTGATCGCCTCGTTCGGGACCGCCCCCGACGTCGAGTCGCTGCGCGAGGGGGCCGAGGCGGAGCGCAGGACCGCCCGCGCCATCGCCCGGCTGCGCCGCCAAGGGTACGTCATCCTGCACGACCGGGCCGTCCCCTACTCCGAGGCGACCATCGGTCACCTCCTGGTCGGGCCCGGCGGGGTGATGGTGCTCAGCAGCGACAACAACAAGGGCACCGTGCGGTACAAGAAGGGTGGGGCGACCTGTGACGGAGAGTCACTCAAGCCCCCGATCGACCGCACCGCCTGGTTGGGTGGCGAGGTCCGCAACCAGATCCGCGCAGCACTGCCGATGCTTAAGATCCCGGTAAGTCCGATCCTGGTGATGGTCGAGGCCAACGTCCTGTGGAGCGACGGCGCCCTCGACGGAGTGACGATCATCAGCATCAAGGACGTCGTCAACTACATCCGGCGCAAGCCCGGCCGGCTCAACCCCGGTGAGGTCCAGCAGATCGCCGCCGCCACGGAACGGCTGTTTCCGGCCTACTCGGCCAACCGCCTCGCCGAGCAGATCACCGTCGGTCGGGACCAGTGGCTGACCCTGATGGACGCGCTGCGCACGATCCGTGAGCGCGACGGGGACGCTTCCGAGATGCTCGACCGGCTCGCCCAGATCGAGTCCGACCTGGGCCGACAGGCCGACCTCATCAACCGGACCGGAATGCCGCTCACGGTTCCCGGCCGAGCGGGCACTGACGAGGCCGCGAACGGCGGCGGCGCGGCCTCCGGGCCGGACGGTCCGTCGGCTGCCGGCATGGGGCCGGTCGTCTCGCCCCGGCTCGGATCACGCGCGGGCGGACGGCCGCGCCCGGGAGCCCGCCGCGGGCGCATCCTGGCCGCCGTTCGACCGCCCCGGGAGACGACGGACCCCGACGCCGGCCAGGCGCCCGGCGACGGTGCCGCGGGTGACTCGGCCCCGCAGCCACCCGCCGGAAGCTGACGCTCTCCCACTCCACTCCACTCCACGCGGCTCCCCCGCAGGCTCTTCCCGCCAGCTCCCCTTCCGGTCCCGTCCGGCGGCGCTGGCGGGAATTTCCCGGCCGCACAAAAGTTGAGCGCGCTAGGATCACCTCTGTCAGGCTATGATAAGAGCCGTCGTCATGAGTCAGAGCGACTCAACACACCAGCCTGGCTTAGCGTTGGCGGAACCGAGGCTTCCCGGAGTGATCCTCAAACCTCGGTTCACCGACAGGTTCCATCCCCACGAGGTCGGTGCGCCCGCCTGATCGGCGCCACCGACATGATCGAAAGGCGCACAGACATGGCACGAGCGGTCGGTATCGACCTCGGCACCACGAACTCCGTCGTGAGCGTGCTCGAGGGCGGCGAACCCACGGTGATCGCCAACGCCGAGGGCTCCCGGACGACCCCGTCGGTCGTGGCTTTCGCGAAGAACGGCGAGGTCCTGGTCGGCGAGGTCGCCAAGCGTCAGGCGGTGACAAACGTCGAGCGCACCATCCGGTCGGTCAAACGCCACATGGGCACCGACTGGAAGATGACGGTCGACGCGAAGGATCTCACGCCCCAGGAGATCAGCGCGTTCATCCTGCAGAAGCTGAAGCGGGACGCCGAGTCCTACCTCGGTGAGACGGTCACGGACGCGGTCATCACCGTCCCGGCGTACTTCGATGACGCCCAGCGTCAGGCCACTACCGAGGCGGGCACGATCGCCGGGCTCAACGTCCTGCGGATCGTCAACGAGCCGACCGCCGCGGCCCTCGCCTACGGGTTGGACAAGGGCGAGAAGGAGCAGACCATCCTGGTCTTCGACCTCGGTGGCGGTACCTTCGACGTCTCCCTACTGGAGATCGGCGACGGTGTCGTCGAGGTGAAGTCCACCTCCGGTGACACCCACCTCGGTGGTGACGACTGGGATCAGCGCGTCACCGACCACCTGATCAAGACTTTCAACGGCCAGCACGGGGTCGACCTCGGCAAGGACAAGATGGCCCTGCAGCGGCTGCGGGAGGCCGCTGAGAAGGCGAAGATCGAGCTTTCGCAGTCCACCCAGACCACGATCAACCTGCCCTACATCACCGCGTCGGCCGAGGGTCCCCTGCACCTCGACGTCTCACTGTCGCGCGCCGAGTTCCAGCGGATGACCTCCGACCTCATCGACCGCTGCAGGCACCCCTTCCAGCAGGCGGTGAAGGACGCGGGGATCAAGGTCAGCGACATCGACCACGTCGTCCTCGTCGGTGGTTCCACCCGGATGCCCGCCGTCGTCGAGCTGGTCCGCGAGCTGACCGGGGGCAAGGAGCCGAACAAGGGCGTCAACCCGGACGAGGTCGTCGCCGTCGGCGCCTCGCTGCAGGCCGGCGTGCTCAAGGGCGAGGTCAAGGACGTCCTGCTCCTCGACGTCACCCCACTCTCGCTCGGCATCGAGACGAAGGGGGGGATCATGACCAAGCTCATCGAGCGCAACACCACGATCCCCACCAATCGCTCGGAGATCTTCACCACCGCCGAGGACAGCCAGCCCTCCGTGCAGATCCAGGTCTTCCAGGGCGAGCGCGAGATGGCCGCCTACAACAAGAAGCTCGGCATGTTCGAGCTGACCGGCCTGCCGCCCGCCCCGCGGGGCATGCCCCAGATCGAGGTCACCTTCGACATCGACGCAAACGGCATCGTGCACGTGTCCGCGAAGGACCTGGGCACCGGCAAGGAGCAGTCGATGACCATCACCGGTGGCTCGGCGCTGCCGAAGGACGACATCGACCGCATGGTCCGCGACGCCGAGCAGTACGCCGAGGAGGACCGCAGGCGCCGGGAGGAGGCCGAGACCCGCAACAAAGCCGAGACGCTCGTCTACTCGACCGAGCGGTTCCTCGCCGAGAACGGCGAAAAGATCGACGCCGCGGTGAAGAGCGACGTGGAGGAGAAGCTCGGCACGCTGCGGGGCGCCGTCGCCGGCACCGACACGGCGGCGATCCGCGAGGCGGCCGACGCGCTGGCCGCGGCTAGCCAGGCGATGGGCCAGGCCATGTACGCGCAGGCCGCCCAGGAGGGCGCGGGTGCCTCCGGCGGCGCCGGAGCAGCCGACGACGACGTGGTCGACGCGGAAATCGTGGATGAGGAGGACAAGAAGTGACCTCAAGCCAGGCCGCGGACTGGTGGGGTTCGTCTCGGCCCGACGGCCGGGACGAGGCCGCAGAGCCCCCGGTGGTGGTGCGGGACCGGCGCCGGATCGATCCGGAGAGCGGCGAGGTCCGGCCGGAGGCCGCTGCGTCCCCCGGCCCGACGGCCACGGAGGTTCCACCCGCCGGAGTCCCGGCGGGCGAGGGTGACGGTGAGCTCGTGGCGTCACTGCGCCAGCAGGTCACCGAGCGGACCGCGGACCTGCAGCGCCTGAAGGCCGAGTTCGACAACTACCGTCGGCGGGTCGAGCGGGACCGTCAGCAGATCGGCGAGCAGGCGACGGCGAAGCTGCTGGCGAGTCTGCTGTCGACCCTCGACGACATCGGCCGGGCTCGTGACCACGGCGATCTGGAAGGCCCGTTCAAGGCGATCGCGGAGGCCTTGGAGGCAGCCCTGGAGGCGACCGGGCTGGAGCGATACGGGGCGAAGGGCGACGAGTTCGACCCGTCGGTCCACGAGGCCCTGATGCACTCCTATCGGTCGGACGTGAGCGGGCCGACTTGCATGGACGTCTTCCGGGCGGGTTACCTGCACGCGGGCAAGGTGTTGCGGCCCGCGCAGGTGTCGGTCGCGGAACCGTCGGGCGAGGTGGACGAGACCGTCGATCAGCCAGTCGAGGCGGAGGTCGTCGCCGGGGCCGGCGAGGCGGCGGGGAGCGGCCCGGGCCAGGCAGGCGGCCCGCCGAATCGGCTGGCATCGGTTCCCGATGACACGGGCAGTGCGCCCGGGCCGGACAACGGCGGGCCCACTGTCAGCGCCGACTGAACACCGGCTGAAGAGGGGAGCCAGGTCCGTCCGGCCGTCCGCGAGCCGGGGTCTGACGGGCATGGCCGGCCACCGCCTCGCGCGGATGACATCGTGAAGGAAGGAGGGGCGCCGTGAGTGTTCGCGACATGGTCGAGAAGGACTATTACGCCGCTCTCGGCGTTCCAAAGGACGCCTCGGCGACCGACATCAAGAAGGCGTACCGCAGGCTGGCCCGTGAGCTGCACCCCGACAAGAACCCGGGGGACGCCAAGGCCGAGGCGCGGTTCAAGGAGGTCTCCGAGGCCTACGACGTTCTCTCGGACGAGGGCCGTCGACGGGAGTACGACGAGGCCCGGGCGCTGTTCGCGGCCGGCGGTCGTCCCGGCGGCGGCTTCGGCGGGCCTGGCCGAGCCGGGGGTTACGGCGGGTTCGGCGCACCCGGCACGGGCTACGGCAGCGGGCCGAACCTCAACCTCGACGACCTTCTCGGTGGGGCGAACGGCGGCCTCGGCGGCATCTTCGACAACCTGTTCCAGCGGTCGGCACCCGGACGCGGCCCGCGTCGGGGTGCCGACATCGAGGCCGAGGTCACGATCCCCTTCGAGAAGTCGCTGACCGGCCTGGAGGCGTCGGTCCGGCTTCCCGGGGCCGCGACCTGTACCACCTGCACCGGCAGCGGGGCGCGTCCCGGCACGACGCCGCGCACCTGCCCGACCTGCCGTGGGCTGGGCGTGGTGTCCCGCTCCCAGGGTGGCTTCGCACTCTCCGAGCCCTGCCGCGACTGCCTGGGCAAGGGCACCTTGATCGACCATCCCTGCCCGGACTGCCGGGGCACCGGCCGGCGTGAGCGTGAGCAGCGCATCCGCATCCCACCTGGGGTGAGCGACGGACAGCGGCTGCGGGTCCGGGGGCGTGGCATACCCGGCGAACGGGGCGGACCGGCCGGTGATCTCGAGGTGACGGTGCACGTGCTGCGCCATCCGGTGTTCGAGCGGGAGGGGAACAACCTGGCGATCACTCTCCCCGTGACGATCACCGAGGCCGCCCTCGGCGCATCGATACGGGTGCCGACCCTGGACGGTGCTCCGCTCACGATGAAGGTACCGGCGGGGACCTCCAGCGGTCGACGCCTGCGGGCCCGCGGGCGGGGTGTCCCCACAGCCGGGGGCGGGAACGGGGACCTCATCGTCACGCTCGAGGTGACGGTGCCGAAGCCGAGTGATCTCTCGCCACGGGCACGTACGGCGTTGCTGGAGTTCGCCCAGGCCCATCCCGAGGACCCACGGGCGCCGTTGATGGAACGGATGGGGGCAGGCGGATGACCGGGCGGCCGAACCGCACATCCGACCCGCCGCCCGCCCGGCGCGGGCGAGCGACGGGAGCAGGGCGAGCGATGGGAGCAGGGCGAACAGGGGAACGGCAGCTCCAGAGAGGACCGGCGGCGTCCCCCGCTGAGGTTCGGCCGGACACCGAGATTCGGCCGGAGGGCTACTACCCCGCCGGCCCGCTGCCGGGCCCGGCCCACGACGAGGACGCACCGGTCTACGTCATCTCGATCGCCGCGCAGCTCGCCGGGATGCATCCCCAGACCCTGCGGTCCTACGACCGGCTCGGGCTGGTCACGCCCGGGCGCACGGCCGGGCGGGGGCGGCGTTACTCCGCCCGGGACGTGGCGTTGCTGCGCGAGGTGCAGCGGTTGTCCCAGGAGGAAGGCGTCAACCTGGAGGGGATCAAGCAGATCCTCCGGTTGAGCGCCCAGGTGATGGCGCTGCAGGCGCAGGTGCGTCAGCTCACCGAGGAGCTCGCCCGGTCCCGCGCCGACACGGACCGCGCGGTGGCCGAGGCGCATGCCAGTCACCGGCGCGACCTCGTCCCGGTGGATCGCGGCGCGCTCGTGGTCTGGCGGCCGCTGCCCCGCCGCTGACCGGCCGGGCAGAGCCGGCAAACGGATGCAGGGGGTTCATCGCGGCGCGCCCGCAAGGTTGAGTGGGAACGACTCAGGTATGCTGAGCGTTGAAAAAGCGACGGTGCACGCCGTCCGACCATCTGGGATCCGCCATGAACGCTGAACGCCTCACCGCCCGGTCGCAGGAGGCACTCTCCGCAGCGATCAGTCGAGCCACCGCCGACGGGTCACCCCTCGTCGACCCCCTCCACCTGCTCACCGCACTGCTCGAAGCGTCTGACGGGGTCGGCGCGGCGCTGCTGGCGTCCGCGGGCACCTCGGTCGACACGGTGCGCTCCCGAGCCGAGGCCGCAGTGACGCGGCTGCCCCGCGCGACGGGCATGAGCGTGTCCCCGCCGCAGCTGTCCCGCCAGCTCATCGCGGTGCTGAACAACGCCGAGCGGCAGGCCGGTCAGCTGGGTGACGAGTACACCTCGGTCGAGCATCTGGTCGTGGCGCTCGCCGAGGAGGGGGGCGAGGCCAGGCGGATCCTTACCTCCGCCGGCGCCACCCCCGACGCGCTGCGCGGCGCCTTCGAGAAGGTGCGCGGCGGCGCCCGGCGGGTGACCACCCGGGACCAGGAGGGCTCCTACCGCGCGTTGGAGAAGTACTCCATCGACCTCACCGAGCGTGCGCAGCAGGGCAAGCTGGACCCGGTGATCGGCCGCGACGCCGAGATCCGCCGCGTCATCCAGGTGCTGTCGCGGCGGACGAAGAACAACCCGGTCCTCATCGGCGAGCCCGGGGTCGGCAAGACGGCCATCGTCGAAGGGCTCGCGCTGCGGGTCGTCGCGGGTGACGTGCCCGAGTCGCTGCGCGGCCGGCGCATCGTCTCGCTCGACCTCGGTTCGATGGTTGCTGGCTCCAAGCTGCGCGGCGAGTTCGAGGAGCGGCTGACCTCCGTCCTCAACGAGATCCGCGAGGCCGAGGGTCAGATCATCACCTTCATCGACGAGCTGCACACCGTCGTCGGCGCCGGCGCGGCCGAAGGAGCGATGGACGCCGGCAACATGCTCAAACCGATGCTCGCCCGCGGCGAGCTGCGCATGATCGGCGCCACCACCCTGGAGGAGTACCGCACCCGGATCGAGAAGGACCCGGCGCTGGAACGTCGCTTCCAGCCGGTCCTCGTCGGCGAGCCGACGGTCGAGGACACCATCGGCATCCTGCGCGGGCTCAAGGAACGCTACGAGGTGCACCACGGCGTGCGCATCACCGACACCGCGCTGGTCGCCGCGGCCACCCTGTCCGACCGCTACGTCACCGCACGCTTCCTGCCGGACAAGGCGATCGACCTGGTCGACGAGGCCGCGTCCCGGCTCCGCATGGAGATCGACAGCCGGCCGGTGGCGATCGACGAACTCGAGCGCGCCGTGCGCCGCCTGGAGATCGAGGACATGGCGCTGTCCAAGGAGAACGACGAGGCCTCCCGCGAGCGGCGGGGGCGCCTGCAGCGCGAGCTCGCCGACCGGCGTGAGGAGCTGTCGAGCCTGACGGCCCGCTGGCACCGGGAGAAGGACTCGATCTCCGAAGTTCAGAAGATCAAGGAGGAGCTGGAGAACGCGCGGCGCGCCGCGGAGCTCGCCGAGCGCGACCTCGACCTCGCCAAGGCCGGGGAGCTGCGGTACGGCACCATCCCGACGTTGGAGAAGCGGCTGTCGGCGGCGACCGGCGCGCTGGCCGGCGCGGACTCCCCCGGTGGGGCGATGCTCAACGAGGAAGTCGGCCCGGACGATGTCGCCGAGGTCGTCGCCGCCTGGACCGGGATCCCGGCCGGTCGCCTCCTCGAAGGCGAGACGGCGAAGCTGCTGCGCATGGAGTCCGCACTGCACGCGCGGGTCATCGGCCAGGACGACGCGGTGCGGGCCGTCTCCGACGCGGTCCGCCGGGCCAGGGCCGGGATCGCCGACCCGGACCGGCCGACCGGCTCCTTCCTCTTCCTCGGGCCCACCGGGGTCGGGAAGACCGAGCTCGCGAAGGCGCTCGCCGACTTCCTCTTCGACGACGAGCGGGCGATCGTGCGCATCGACATGAGCGAGTACGCCGAGAAGCACTCGGTGGCCCGCCTGATCGGCGCCCCGCCCGGGTACATCGGGTTCGAGTCCGGCGGTCAGCTCACCGAGGCGATCCGCCGCCGGCCGTACAGTGTCATCCTGCTGGACGAGGTCGAGAAGGCCCATCCGGACGTCTTCGACGTCCTGCTGCAGGTTCTCGACGACGGGCGGCTCACCGACGGCCAGGGCCGCACGGTGGACTTCCGCAACACGATCCTCATCCTGACCTCGAACCTCGGGTCGCAGTTCATCGCGGACCCCACGCTCAGCCCGCAGGTGCGCCGCGAGTCGGTGATGGTCGCCGTGCGCGACGCCTTCAAGCCGGAGTTCCTCAACCGCCTCGACGACGTCCTCGTCTTCGACCAGCTGGGCCGGGACGAGCTGGCCCGCATCGTCGATCTCCAGCTCGATCGGCTGCGGGCCCGGCTGCTCGACCGGAGGATCACCCTCAACACCACCGACGCCGCCAAGGGATGGCTCTCCGACGTCGGCTACGATCCGGTGTTCGGGGCCCGCCCGCTGCGGCGGCTGGTCCAGACGGCGATCGGCGACCAGCTCGCCAGGGAACTGCTCGGCGGGCAGATCCGGGACGGCGACGAGGTGCTCGTCGACGCCGCGCCGGACCGCTCGGGTCTGACGGTCAAGGCCGCCACCGTCAAGTCCCTCTGACAGGCCTCCCGGCGAATCGCCGCAGACCGGGCGAGGACCATCGTGGGGACGGCGCGCCGCCGGTTCCTCGGCCGATTCGGGCCGGACGTATCGGATGTGCGACTTATTGTTGCGGAATGCACGACGCTCTTCTGCCGGATCCCGCGCAGTGGCGGGTCCTGCCACCGGACCTACGGCGGCTTCGACGGGCGCTCCTGATCGTGGGAGCCGTCCCGGTGGTGGCGCTCACCCTGCTGATCACGGCGGCGTTCGGCGGCTGGCCCTGGATACTGATCACGGTGGCGCCGGTTCTCGTGACGGGCTGGCTCTGGCGCTCGATCGGCCTCCGCTGGCAGGCCTGGCGCTACGCCGAGCGGGAGGACGATCTCCTGATCAGCCGCGGGGTGCTGACGCGTCGCCTGATCGTGGTGCCGTACGGCCGGATGCAGCTCGTCGACGTCACCGCCGGGCCGCTGGCACGCCGTTTCGGCATCGCCAAGGTGCAGCTGCACACCGCGGCCGCGGACAGCGATGCCGTCATCCCCGGCCTGGCCCCGGACGAGGCCGCACGGCTACGTGACGCGCTCACCGAACGCGGTGAAGCCCGGTCGGCCGGGCTGTGACAATCGAGCGGGGGTCCACCACCGGCGAAGCGCCGGCTCGGGCGACACGCCCCGGCCAGGACGGGTTTCACCGGCTGCATCCGCTCACCCCGTTCCTGCGCGGCTGGGTGATCGTCGCGGCGTTCGTGGCGACGGTCGGCAGGAACCTCGCCGACGACGCCACGCCCCGCATCATCGGGCTCACCCTGATCTTCCTGATCCCCGCCGCCGGCATCTACGGATACTGCGCCTGGCGGTTCACCCGCTACCGGGTCGAACGCGACAATCTTCGGCTCGATACCGGGCTTTTGGTCCGACGGACCCGCCATGTCCGGCTGGATCGGTTACAGTCGGTGGACATCGTCCAACCGCTTCTCGCCCGAGCCGCGGGGCTCGCCATCCTCCGGCTCGATCTCGCCGGCAGGGAACGCTCCGAACTGGACACCGACTCCGGGTCCGACCTGCGGTACCTGTCGGTGGGTCACGCCCAGCGGCTGCGGGCCGAGCTGCTGGCCACCGCCGCGGGATTCGCGCCGGACGTAGGCGAGGCACCGCAGCGCCCACTCGCCGAGGTGCCACCACGGCGGCTGGTGGCCGCGATCGCGCTGTCCCCCGCGCCGTGGGTGGCGCTGTTCGGCGCGGCCGCGATCGCCACGCCCGCCCTGCTGACCGGTACCCTCACCGGCGCCCTCGGCGCCGTTCCGATGCTCGGCAGCCTCTGGCACACGACGTTTCGCCGGTTCGCGGCCGGCTACCCCTACACCGTCTCCGAGTCACCCGACGGGCTGCGCATCATCAGCGGTCTGCTCAACCGCACCCACGCCACGGTCCCGCCGGGACGGGTCCAGGCGATCAGCATCGGCGAACCGGCGCTGTGGCGCTGGTCGGGCTGGGTGACGGTCCGGATGAACGTGGCTGGCGGCGGGCCCTCCGTGCTGCTACCGGTGGCCCGCCGGGCGGATGCGCTGGCCCTGATCGGCCGGCTGCTGCCCAGAGTGGACGTCGCCGCGGTGGCGATGACCCGGCCGCCACGCCGGGCCGCCTGGCTCGCCCCGCTCCACTGGCGGCGGCTGTCCTGCGGAGCGGACGACACGGTCTTCGTCGTACACCGGGGAATCGTCCGGCGGCACACCGATCTCATCCCTCACGGCAAGGTGCAGAGCATCCGGATCGTGCAGAACCCGCTGGCCAGACTGCTACGGCTGGCCGACGTGCACCTCGATACCACCGGCGGCCCGGTGACGGTGCGCGCCGGCCTGCGCGACGCCGACGAGGCGGTCTCGCTCGCCGCCGCGCAGGCCGAGCGATCCCGGATCGGTCGGCGCCACGCCGTACCGGACCGCTGGATGAGCCGGGGCGCTGGATGAGCCGGGGCGCCGGGTAAACGAAGCGCGCTACCGGCCCGCCCTCAGCCGAACGTGGGGAACTCCGGTCCGAAGAGGGAACCCCACAGGTTCACGGCCTCCTCGTGATCGTCGGCCTGTTCCGCATCCACCGCCTTCGCCGAGTAGATCCGGGCGAGCCGGACACTCTCGGCCAACGCCTCGATGTCCTCGGCGCGCAGGTACGACGACAGGTCCCCGCCGACGCCGGCCGGGTCGGCCACGGTGAGGCGGACGTCGTCCAGGTGCCGGAAGACCTCGGCGAGCCCCTGCCGGGTGTTGAGCCCGCGACCGGCGAGGACCTGCCCGGCGAGCGCCTCGATATGGAAGGAGCGCAGGTGGCTGCCGCGCACCCGGTTCCACGCCTTGAGCAGGCGGACCGCCGAGATCACCCGGGGGCCGAGGTCCGCCGCCCAGCTCGTGTGCCGCTCCGGCCGGGTCGGCAGCCAGCCACCGACCCGGTCGGGTATGACGTACCCGGCACGCGGATGATCGAAGGCCGGCACCAGATGGACGTCCGGGGGGGCGTCGTAGACGATGCGCAGCGCCTGGCCGCGGCTGCCGATCGTCTGGATCCGATCTCCGCCGATGGCGTTGCGTACACAGAGCAGCAGGTCGCGGGAGTCCCAGCGGAAACGCTTCCAGGCGCTGTTGGCCGCCGAGAAGACCGCGAAGATGTCGACCTCGTCGAGCGGACGGATCATGGTGTCCCGCCCCGCCGAGCCGATCGTGGCGACCCCGACCAGCGGCAGCGCGCAACGGGGCGGGAAGATCGCGCGCAGCGCCCGCTCCGCCTCGTCGCGGCGAGCCGCGACGACGGCACGGTCCTCGGCACTGAGACGGATCAGGTCGTCGAGTTTCGCGAAGGCACGCGCCGTGGTGCCGACCAGCAGCGGACCCGTCAGCGGACCGGTTGTCGGGTTAATCGGCGACGTCGAGCCGGCCGCAGCCGGCTCGGAGCGGAGGCCTCCCTCGGAGGGGAACAGAGGGTTGAGCGTCCCCGGCGCCGACTCCTTCGGCCGACGCCAGTGCGGCGGAATGATCAGATGGTCGTACGTGACCTCGCTCGGCCGGACTCCGGCCGGTGTCCCCCGAGGGGTATCCACACTCATGGTGCTGACCTCCCAGGCGCAGGTGGCGCCGGACCGTTCGGGCTCCCCTCCCCGGGCACGCGACGGCCCTCCCACGGACCCCCACGGACGCCCCGCCCAGCTTCGGCCCGTCGGCCATTGGTCGCGACATCGCCTTACATGGTGCCCCAGGGCATCACAGTCTGAACAGGGGGCTGTCTCCGCGGCGTGTTCACCACTCTCCTCGTGACGACGAAAGAATGAGCCGGGAGCTGTCACCCAGCCGACAACACAGCATGGTAACGGTACCGTCACAATGACCTTCTGCCGCGCCGCGAAAGGCGGCTGGACATGGGTTCTGCCCGTTCGGGCCGGATGACGGCCAGATCCGGACGGTACCGGAGCGGTCGGCGGTGACCCGCGGCGCCAGGCCCGGACGAAGCCCGGCGCCCAATGACGTTGCGTGACAAACCTCAATGGTCAACTTGGCGGCGGACGCAGCCAGATCCGCCACCAATCGGCGATCAGCACACCGGTGGGCACGAACGAGGTCGCCTGCGCGAGACGCTTCCCCACGCTGTCCCCGCGCCGGATCCGCGTCTCCACCAGAGCGCCGCGGTATTCGAACCATCCCGCGACCGCGCGGATCGCCTCGGTGGCGTAGCCGCTGCGCCGGCATCCGAGCACGATCGACACCTCGACCACCACCCGCCGGCCGTGGGCCTCCGCCGCGAGCAGGCCCACCGCCGCCGATCCTGGATGGCGACCCGGGTGGCGACCCGGATGGCGACGCAGCACCCAGGTCAGGACCGTGTGGCCGGCGCTCGCCCGACGGCGCAGTTCGCGCCGCAGCGCCCCCGCCGGATCGTCGGGATCGGGCGCCCCCGCGGCAGGATCGGTCCCGACGATTCCGCCGAAGGGGCCGGATCCGTCACCGGGAGCGCCACGCGCGCCTGATCGCGGGGTGATGACCGTGAACGCCAGCGAAGGCGCGAGCTCCTCGGCGACGTATCCCGCGTTCCAAATGGTGAGCGGGAGTGCGAGTAGTCGGGAGGTGGTGAGTGTAGGGCCATCACCCACGACGGGATGGCTCCCGGACCCCGAGCAGACCCCGTTCCCGGAGCCAGGACTCGGTGCGGTTCATGCCCTCGGGCAGCCGCACGACCGGCGACCATCCCGTCCGGGCCCGGATCTTCTCGATGGAGAGGCCCGCGTCGCGGGTCAGGGTGCGCACGGTGAGCGGACCGAGGTCCACCCGGGCGCGGGGATCGACTCCGGCCACCAGACGGGCACCGACACCGCGGACCAGGCCCGGTGCCCGCCGCGACGGGATCGCCGAGTTCATCGGAACGGCCGGGGCGGCCGGAACGGCTGAGCCCGCTGGCCGTACCGAGGTCGTCGAGACCGCCGGGACCGGGTGGGTGGGGAGGGGTGGCGTCTCGGCCGCGGAACCGTCCGCGCCTCGCCTCCGGTAACCCTCCGCGAACGAACAGACACGATCAATCGCGTCGACCGCTTCGAAGATCCTGGCCGGTACGGAGCGGGGCGCCGCGATCGCGAGCATCTGACAGTAAAAGGTGAAGAAGTCGGCGGCGGACACCGACTCCCCCCCGGTCACGTGCAGCACCTCACCGGCGACCGCCGACCGGTCCGCACCGGCGACGGTGGTCACCGCCGTGACCACGTCGTCGACATGCACGGGGCTGAGCACACCCCGGCCGCCGTCGACGAGGACGAACCGCCCGGCCCGCATCAGCAGCACCGGCCAGAGGGTCCAGCGACCAGCCCGGGGACCGTAGGCGTCCCCGATCCGCAGGACGGTCGCGCCGAGTCCGTGCGCAGCGGCCGACCCGACCGCCTGTTCCGCGGCGGCCATGGCGTCGGCGCGGACGTCGCCAGTCAGCCCGATCGGCGTGGTCTCGTCCAGTGGTCGGCCGACGGCTCGCGCGGGCCCCCGGTCCCCGGTCCCGCCGGGGACCGGGCCACTCGTCCGGGCAAGCACGTCCACGCAGGAAAGATGGATGAAGCGGTCGACCCCGGCCCGACCCGCGGCGTCGAGCAACGCCGCCGCGGCGCCGAGGGTCACCCGCCGGATCTCGGCGTCGGGCACCCGTACCGGCGCTCCGGCTCGGCCGGGACGCACCGGGGTCAGTTCCGCGACGCCACCGGTCCCGATGGCGTCGGCATGGATCACCAGCTCCGTGCCGTAAAGGGCTTTCTCCCACTCACCGGGACGGCTGACGTCGGCCTGCATGACACCCGGCGCGCGCCGGATGTCGATGGCGACAACGTCGTCACCGCGCCGCCGCAGCGCGTGGGCCAGCGCTCCGCCGAGGAAGCCGGCCGCGCCGGTGACCACCGCCCGAACCAAGGTCACTCCTCCTGCCAGGATCACCCTCGCCGACGGCGCTGCCGCGCGGCCCGCCAGCCCGTCCACCGGCTGGGTCCGCGGGCTTTACCACGCTCGTTGCCGTGCTCGCTGCCGTCGGCGACGATGACCCGACCCTACGGGATCGACTACTGATCAGGACCGGGACATCCCCGCGAGTCGGGAGGATCGAGGTCGGGTGCACCTCGCGGGATGCCACGGACCGGTCGCGCCCGGCAAGTGGGCCGGGCCTCACGGCGTCCCGAAGTCCTGGGTCCAGTAGGTGCCGTACCTGCCGCCCGTCGCGTAGCCCACGCCGATCCGGGTCAACGAACAGGTGAGGATGTTCGATCGGTGGTCCGGGCTGTTCATCCATCCGCGCATCACCTCGGCCACGGTGCGCTGACCGGCGGCGATGTTCTCGGCGGCGATGGAGAAGGAGAAGCCGGCGGCGGCGATCCGGTCGAAGGGCGAGCGACTGTCCGGGCTGTCGTGGCCGAAATAGCCGGCCGTGGCCATGTCGACGCTGTGTGCCTGGGCCGCGGCGGCCAACCGTAAGTCGACGATCAACGGAGGGCAACCGGCCGCCCGGCGCTCGAGGTTGGTCGAGGTCACGACCTGACCGACCAGGCTCGTCCAGGAGGCCGGCAGGTACGGCGGGCGCGGCGAGATAACAGCCGGCGCCGGGGCCGACGCGGACGGAGCCGTCACCGGCGCGGCCAGGGCCAGAGCCGACGCCCGCGCAGCGGGCAGCTGATCCGGACCGGCCGGGCGAGCGGCGGGTTGCGGCTCGGCCCCGGGCCCGGTCGGCGCACCCCGATCCGCGATCCGATCCGCGATCGACGTGGGAGGGACCCCGACCACGCCCCGACCCGGCTGCGCGCCGACGCGGCCGGCCACGTGGTCACCGTCACGCGGTCCCGAATGACCACCCGCGAGCAGCACGACCGCCAGAACCGCGGTCAAGGCCCCTGCCGCGGTGCAGAGGACGGGGCCGGCGCGACGCCGTTCCGCATAGTGCCGCCTGTGGTGTCGAAGCATCGAATCCTTCGGTGGTCGGACCCCCCCGACCGCGTACCTGGATCGATCAAGGTTAGCCGGCCATAGCCAGAAATTGCCATAGGAAAGGGAATTGATCGTCCAATGTGATCTGGTCGTAACGTCGTGGAGACTACCGGTCCACGGATCTCCCGACGGGATCCGGCGCCGCGGGGCACTAACGGACAACATCCCTACGCTCCTCGCCCGACCCTCGGCGCTCCTCGCCCGACACGGACTACCGCGGCCCCTGGTCGGGGAGCCGGCCCGATCGCCGACGCAGCAGCTCACCGGCGATCCCGGCGATGACGGAGATGGCGATCACGACGAGCGCGATCCACACCGCCGCATCCCGCAGCCCAGGAATGGCGGCCGCCGTATAGCCCAGAAGGATCAATCCGGTCCCCCAGACGAGCGATCCGAGCATGACCGCGATCAGAAAGCGGGACCATGACATCGCCACGGCCCCGGCGAGTACCGGCGCGAACGTCCTCGCCCACGGCACGAAGCGGGCCGCGACCAGGGTGAGCGGCCCGAACCGTCGGTAGAATTCCTCCGTACGGGCCAGCACCGTGCCGTACCTGCGCTCCAGGTACGGCCGGCCGAGGCGATGCCCGGTGTAGTAGCCCGCCACCGCCCCGACGGTGGCCGCCGCCGCGACCCCGATCGAGAGGACCGCGACGGACACGTTCGACGCCGCGTCCGCCGCCATCAGCCCGGCCGCGAAGAGAATGGTGTCACCCGGAAGCCAGAACCCGATCAGGATCCCGCTCTCGACGAAGATGACCGCGAAGAGGACGACGTACAGCGTCATCCCGGACAGGCTGCCGACATCCACTCGACCAGTGTGCCGACCCTTGGTCGGCACCCGCCCCGCGCCCGGCGCGCGGCCCGGCACCGCGTCGGCGACGTCAGCCGCATCCGACCCCGGGACGGGGCAAGGCGTCATACCCTTCGCCCATCAGGAGTCCACGGCGGGCTTCGGCCCGATCCGGCTGCCCTGCACCGCGGGTGCAGGGCTGATCGGCGCCCCTACAGGTTCGTAAGGAGCCCCACCGATGCCCATCGCCACGCCAGACGTATATGCCGAGATGCTCGACCGGGCGAAGGCCCAGTCCTTCGCCTACCCCGCGATCAACGTGACCTCGTCGCAGTCCCTGAACGCCGCGCTGCGGGGCTTCACCGAAGCCGGCAGTGACGGCATCGTGCAGGTGTCCACCGGCGGTGCCGAGTACCTGTCCGGCTCGACGGTGAAGAACATGGTCCTCGGCGCGGAGGCACTAGCCGAGTTCGCCCACCATGTCGCGGAGGCGTATCCGGTCAACATCGCTCTGCACACCGACCACTGCCCGGCCGACAAGCTTGACACCTACATCCGTCCCCTGATCGCGATCTCGAAGGATCGGGTGGCCCAGGGGCGCGAGCCGCTCTTCCAGTCGCACATGTGGGACGGCTCGGCGGTCCCCCTTGAGGAGAACCTCAAGATCGCCGAGGAACTACTCGCGGATGCCGCCGCCGCGAAGATCGTTCTCGAGGTCGAGATCGGGGTCGTCGGCGGCGAGGAGGACGGCGTCGTCGGCGCGATCGACGAGAAGCTCTACACGACGCCGGAGGACATGTGGCGGACGGCCGAGGTGCTCGGCACCGGCGCGAAGGGGCGCTACCTGCTCGCCGCCACCTTCGGCAACGTGCACGGTGTGTACAAGCCCGGAAACGTCAAGCTACGCCCGACGATTCTGCACGAAGGACAGGAGTACGTCGCCAGGAAGCTCGGGCTGCCAGCCGGCGCGAAGCCGTTCAACCTCGTCTTTCACGGCGGTAGCGGGTCGGCTCTCACCGAAATCCGCGAGACGCTCGACTACGGGGTGGTCAAGATGAACGTGGACACGGACACCCAGTACGCATTCACCCGCCCCATCGTGGACCACGTGTTCAAAAACTATGACGGCGTTCTCAAGGTGGACGGTGAGGTCGGCGTGAAGAAGGCATACGACCCGCGTACCTACGGAAAGCTCGCGGAGAGCAGCATGGCGGCCCGCGTCGCCCAGGCGTGTGAGGACCTCCGTTCCGCCGGCACCAGCCTCGGACGGGCATAGTCTGGGCCAGGAGCGCACGCCGGCTGGCGGGATCGGTTCGTCGGATACCGTCCGGCCGGACCGCCGGCCGGCGGACAGGAGGCGGGCAGGAGCACAGATAGCCGCCGGCCGCGAAAACGGGCAACCGGGCAACCGCCGCCGCTCGTCCGAGGGCATTCTCCGGACCCCTCGACCCGACACTCTCCATCGTTTCCGGCGGACGGAACGACCGGCACGCGGCGGACATCCGACCCGCCCCGGTCCGATGCACGACCTGCCGATTTCCCGTACTATGCCGGCCCCACGGTTCCCCGGTCGCTCCGACGGCTGGGGGACCACTGTTTACCGGGTGAGGGACCCCGCTCCTCGCGTAACGCCGCTTCCGCTGGCGACCAGCAGGTTTCGGCCACATTAGCGGACACGCACCGGGCCTTCGGTAACCGTTCACCTACCGCCCCGCCCCACGGAACCCCTTCGTCCACCGTGGCGGCCCGACAGGCAATTTTCACAATCGGTGTTCGATCGAATCCGCCGTGTGCAAAAATCACAACACTGCAAGTTACCGCCCGATTTCCGTTGTTTTTCTCACAAAAACAGGCTTCAACGGACGAAACGTAGTATCAGGCCGATCACTCGCGTCGATCTCGTAGCAGGGCCGTCACACCTTTGTTGACATGTCACACATCTGGCCTGATACGGGACTCTCCGCTCATCGTCGCCCATCGGCAAACAGGGTGATCGGCCAAGCACAAATGCCTCCGCACGTCGTACCGCCAGGTTGATGAGCGGGCGCGCACGCGCGATACCAGGCCATCGGTTCCTGCTCAAGCAGGCGCGCCGAGTGTGCTCTTTTTCACGCACCCTATTCAATGCTTGGCGACTCGCCGGGCGGCGTGGTTATGGTTTTCGCCGTGCCCGGCAACAACGCCGGGCATTCGTCGGGCGGCACGCCGAATCCTGCCCCCGGCCGACGATTTCTCGAACCGGGCGGCAGGAACGGGGGACCCATCTCCGAGTATCGAAAGGATTCGATGCTCTCGGGGTGAAGCCATGTGCGACGACCACACGGAAAGGTGTTTCCGGTGCGGCTTCCGTCTCCAGGGAATCCCTGGCACGGCCGGGCAGTTCCCAGCCCGAATCCGACAGCTCACCTCGCAGGCGTGGGGAAGGACCACAAGACATGTCCGACGCACGTATCAGTGGCCGACAATGCCGCGCCGGTACCCGCAGCCGGGCCCGGGCCCTCGTGGTCGCACCCGTACTCGCGGCAGCGGTGGGCGGCACCTTCGCGCTCAGCCAGCCGGCCGGTGCGGCCACCACCTGGACGGGCCTGCGGCAGTGCGAGTCCGGCGGTGACTACACGATCAACACCGGCAACGCGTACTACGGCGCCTACCAGTTCTCCGCCAGCACCTGGCACGGCCTCGGCTACAGCGGTCTGCCGCACCAGGCTCCCCGGGCTGTCCAGGACGAGGCCGCACTCAAGCTCGCCCGGCGGTCCGGCTTCGGCCAGTGGCCGACCTGTGGCCGCGGGATGGGCGCCGACCAGCTCGCGGGCGGCTCGTCGAGCTCCTCGGGCCAGGCGTCGCGCACGGCGGAACGCAGTGAGCTGACGGTCAGCCCCATCTCCGTGAGCACCCCCGTATTCACCCGTAACCTGACGACCGCACTGGCCAGGCAGGTACGCGACGACGTGCGGGCCTGGCAGGCCCGCGTCAACCATCTGGGGTATCCGATCACGATCGACGGCCGTTACGGACCACGCTCCGCCGCAGTCGCCCGCGCCCTGCAGGCCGCCAAGGGACTCGCCGTCGACGGCATCGTCGGCCCGGCGACCTGGCGGGCCACCTTCAGCTGATCCTCTCCATCAGCTCCATCAGCTCCATCAGCTGATCCATTCACTCCGTCAGCTCCGTCAGCTGATCTCTTCACTCCGCTCCCGCGACGGGGGACGACCGCCGCGGCAACCGGACATCCCACCCCGGCGACACCGGTCAGGGGATCTCACCTCGACGACGGGCCGGCCCGACCGGCCTCCGGACGATCTCCGGTTGACGGCCCGTACGGGCTGGCCCGTGCAACCCACCACCAACATCACCCGGACCACACCCTGACCGGCCTCCGGCAGGGCCGATCTTCGGCAGAGCCGATCTTCGGCAAGGCCGGCGAGGAACAGCAGGACCAGCGAGCCACCTGCGGAACCTGTACGGAAGTGGCACGATTCGCGCGATCCTCACTGGTTACTCCGGACCACCCCGGTTTGCGCTCCATGAGCGGTTCTCGCTAGAGTGCCGCTCACTCGCCTCGTCGGCGAGGCCGCCCGGACGGACGCCGAGTCCTGCCCCCGTGCGAGCGGCCGGAACGAACATCAACCGCAGCGGGCAGGAGTGGGGGACCCACATTTCGGGCGCCGCAAGCAGCGTCCTTGGGGTAAAGCCGGTGCATCCCGGTCCATGGTGGAGAGCGGTTCCTACTCGCCACCCGGGGTCGGATCCTCCGGCCGGGCCATCCCAGCCCGCACCCGACAGCTCACCCCGCAGGCGACGGGATTGGACGAACATGCCCTCTGGGCGTCGTGGCGGCAGACATCGAGCACCGCAGGCCCCATCGCCCGCCGGTCGCATCCTGCGCACCACCGGCGCGGTCACGGCCATCGTCGGCAGCGGCCTCGCGGTCACCGCGGCTCCGGCGGGCGCGGCCACCGCCGATGACTTCACCAAGCTCCGCCAGTGCGAGTCCGGCGGCAACTACGCGATCAACACCGGCAACGGCTTCTCCGGTGCCTACCAGTTCGACGACCGGACCTGGCACGGGCTCGGGTACTCCGGCCGGCCGTACCAGGCGTCGCCCGCCACGCAGGACGAGGCGGCCGCGAAGCTCTACAACCAGCGGGGCTGGCAGCCATGGCCGTCCTGCTCGGTCAAGATGGGCCTGACCAACAACGGCCCGGCCAGTGTCCCGGGCGGCTCTGGCGACGTCATCCAGCAGGCCATCACCCCGGGGGAACCCCCC